>WLNX01000040.1 GCA_009699565.1 Actinomycetota bacterium
GGATCAGGCCGTAAGAGGCGAACTGGGCGTTGGTCGTCCAAACCTTCTGGCCGTTCAGCGTCCAAGTGCCGTCATCGTTCTTCTTGGCGCGCGCCTGTACGGCAGCGAGGTCGGATCCTGCTGCGGGCTCCGAAAAGAGCTGGCACCAGATCTCGTCGGCGTGGAGCATCGGTCCGAGGTAGCGCTGCTTCTGCTCTTCGGTTCCGTGGGCGATGATTGTTGGCCCGAGCATGCCGACGCCGATGACATCGAGGATGCCGGGAACTCCGGCCTCCTGCATCTCCTGGCTGATGACAACCGACTCGACCGGGCCGATGCCCTGTCCGCCGTACTCCTTCGGCCAGGTTGCTCCGGCGAGGCCGCCTTCAGCGAGCTTGGCTTGCCAAGCGCGATGGGCGACGAGGATCTCGTCGGGGTCGGTGAGGGCGCCTTCGCCCTGAAGAATTGGTGCCGATGCCTTGTTGGCTTCTAGCCACGCACGGATTTCCTTGCGGTACTCGGCCTGTTCTGGTGTGTCATTCAGATCCACGGACTGCTCCTTTGACTGACTGGTCGGTCAACGTCTCTTGCGAAGGATAATACGAGGCTGTCACTCGTCGCGATCAGCCCCTTCGGCAAGTGCGCCGAAGATTCCGATCGCCATCAGCCCGATCAGCAGCAGCGAGAGGACCGAGAGCACGTTGATGCCCTCCCGCGCGATCGTCATCACAGTGCCCGCGAAGAAGGCAAGCAGGAACAGGAAGACGACGATTAGCAGGGTAATTCGCATCCTTGCTGAATGCCCGTCAGACGCCGGCGACTGCCGCGGCCGCGCTCAGCGGGCCGACTCCCGGCAGCTCCTGGGGCACGTGTTCGTCGGCGTGGTAGCTGGACCGCACGAGCGGTCCGGCGGCGATGTGGTCGAAGCCCAGTTCGTAGGCCGCCAGCTCGAGCTCCTTGAATTCGTCCGGGTGCCAATAGCGAACAACCGGCAGGTGGTCTTCCGTCGGGCGGAGGTACTGGCCCACAGTCAGGACCTGAACTCCGGCCGCACGGAGGTCGGCGAAGGCCGCGACCATCTCGTCATGCGTCTCGCCGAGGCCAACCATCAGCCCGGACTTTGTGACCAGGGATTGCCCGCCGATTGCGCGCGCGTTGCTCAACACCCTCAGCGAGCGCTCCCATCGCGATCCTCTGCGAGCCACCGGGTAGAGGCGCGGCACCACCTCGACGTTGTGGTTGAAGACGTCAGGCCGTTCGGCGAGGACCTTCGCCAGCGGCATCTCTTCGCCGCGGAAGTCGGGGGTGAGGACTTCGACCTTGCATTCGGGCGCCTGCTTGCGGCACTGACGGATCGTGGCCGCCCAGATCCCGGCGCCGTAGTCGGGGAGGTCGTCGCGGTCAACGCTTGTGATCACGGCGTGGCGGAGGCCCATCCGCGCGATCGATCGGGCGACTCTCGCCGGCTCGAGCGGATCGTTCCAAGTCGGCTTTCCGCTGTTGACGTTGCAGAAGCCGCAGCGTCTGGTGCAGGTTTCGCCGAGGATCATGAAGGTTGCGGTGCCTCGCTCCCAGCACTCGCCCACGTTCGGGCAGGCCGCCTCCTGGCAGACGGTGTTGAGGTTCTCGGCCTTGATCATCGCCGTCAGCTCGCGGTAGCGCTCACCTCCCGGCGGCGGCACCTTGAACCAGGGCGGCTTGCGTGCCCGGATCGGCTGCACATCACCGCCAAGCACGTCGGCCACGTCCATCCCGCCCGGATTCGAGCGCGAACGGGTCTGATGCGCGCGGGTTGTCGGCTCGTCGGCCACAGGGTCAGGCTAGCGTCGCCAACTGCTCGGCTGTGAGCAGGTTGATGCTGCAACCGTTCTCTGCGGCCCAGGCGTCGGCGATCTGTCGGCTGAAGAGGTCGCTGTCAGGGCTCCCGCCGGTCTCGCGCGCTATCGAGGTGATTGAAACATCTAGGCCGCAGGGGACGATCCAGCTCCACGGTTCAAGGTCCATCTCAACGTTCACGGCAAATCCGTGGGTCGTGATCGAGCGGCGCAGGTGGACTCCGATCGACGCGATCTTCCGTTCCTCGGTCCAGACCCCGGTGAAGTCGGCACCTTCCTCCTCGCGCGCTCTCGCAGCGACGCCCTGCTTCCCTAGCGCCTCGATTATTACCCGCTCGAGCAGCCGCACGTGGGCGATCACGTCGTCGGTCTTGACGATCGGATAACCCACCAGTTGGCCGGGGGCGTGGTAGGTGACCCGCCCCCCGCGGTTTGTGTCTACAACGTCGATCCCGCGCTCCCCGTACCAGGCTTCCCCACGCGGCAGCTCGGCCGGGCTGCTCCGGCGCCCGCGCGTATAGACGGCGTCGTGTTCCAGCAGCAGCAGGGTGTCGCCGATCAGCGAGGCCTCTCGCGCGTCACGCACCCGCTCCTGAAGTGCGAGCGCGTCGAGGTAGGGCATTCGCCCCAAGTGGACCACCGAGCATTCCCCGGCAGGGTCGGTCATTGCTCCTCCAGCCTACTGTCAGCCCGCCAGCGACAGTGGCGCCTCGAGCAGCGCTTTGATCCGCGCCAGAAGCGTCGCGCCGTCGGCGCCGTAGAGGATCCGATGGTCGCAGGAGAGCGTCAGTTCCATCAGCATCCGCGGCTCAATCGAGCCCTCGTGCACGGCTGCCCGCTGCTCGACTGCACCGACCGCAAGAATCGCCGCCTGCGGAGTGTTGATTACCGCTTCGAAGCTGCGAACCCCGAACATGCCGAGGTTGCTGACGGTGAATGTTCCGCCGCTGGTCTGGGGAGGGGTGATCGTGCCGCTGCGCACGCGCTCGGCAAGCGCAGCCGTCTCGCCGGCGATCTCGGAGAGCGTCTTGGCATCGGCGTCGAAGACTGTCGGCACCACAAGCGTCCCGGGACCGGCGACGGCGACGCCGATGTTGACGCGCGAGTAGTGCTCAAACTTGCCGTCGCGCCAGGCCCCGTTGGCTTGCGGCTGCTCGCGCAGGGCCAGCGCGCTCGCTTTGACGACCATGTCGTTGATCGTCGGCACGGGCGCTTCGCCGCCGCTCGCCTTCAGCTCCGTGCGGAGCGTCGTCGCGGTTGTCATGTCAACGCTGATCTGCAGGTTGAAGGACGGCACCGTGGCCCGTGACTCGGCCATCCGCCGGGCGATCAGCGCTTGGGTGCGGGTCGGCTCGGCAGTCGTGGTGATCCCGCGTCCGCTCGCCTCGTTGGCCGCCGCACCGACCGGGCCGGCCGCCGACGGCTTCGGGGTCTCAACATCGGCCTTGACGATTCGCCCGCCCGGACCCGTGCCGCTGAGCGTCGTCAGGTCAACTCCGCGCTCGTCGGCGATACGTCGGGCAATTGGCGAGGCTTTGACGCGCTCGCGGGCGGCCTCCGGCTCGGGCGCCGCAGCGACTTCAACGGGCAGTGCCGCCGCTTCGGTTGCCGGCTCGGGCTCGGGCTCAGCGGCGGCCGCGGGCCGCGCGGCGGGCTGATCGCCGTCACCGATCGTCGCGATCATCGCGCCGACGGGGAGCGTCGTGCCTTCGGGTGCTGAGATCGCCAGCTTGCCGGCGGTGTCGGATTCGTAAGCCATCGTCGCCTTGTCGGTCTCAATTTCGACAAGCTCCTCGCCGCGCACAACCTCGTCGCCGTCGCGCTTGAGCCACCGCACGATCGTTCCTTCCTCCATTGAGTCCGACAGCCTCGGCATCACGATCTCAGCCATTGAGTCCCACCGACCTTTCGCCAAACAGTGCCAGCACCGCTTCGATTACCTCTGCTTCATGGGGGAACGAGATCTGCTCGAGGTTCTTCGCGTAGGGCATCGGGGCGTCAACTCCGGTCACGCGCCCGACCGGGGCGTCCAAGTAGTCAAAGGCCTGCTCCTGGATCAGCGCCGCCAGGTTGGCGCCAACTCCGCCGTGCGGCCAGCCCTCCTCGACGATGACGCAGCGGTTCGTCTTGCGAACCGAATCGAGGATCGTGTCGAGGTCGAGCGGGCGCAGCGTCCGCGGGTCGATCACTTCGGCGTCGATGCCGTGCTCGCCGGCAAGCTGCTCGGCGGCCAGCCCGGCGGTAATCGCCATCCGCGAGATGCCGATGATCGTCACGTCGGTTCCTTCGCGCCGGATCGCAGCCTGCCCGAAGGGAACGGTGAAGTCGGGGCCCGCCGGCACGTCGCCGCGCTGGCCGTAGAGGGTTTCGTGTTCGATGAAGATGACCGGATTATCGTCGCGGATCGCCGTTTTGAGAAGCCCCTTTGCATCTGCGGGCGTGCTGGGGGCGGCGACGAGCAGGCCCGGGACGTGCAGGTAGAGCGCCTCAAAGCTGTGCGAGTGAGTCGGTCCGAGCTGGTGGCCGGCGCCCTGCGGCATTCGGATTACCAGCGGCACGCTGACCTGGCCGCCGAACATGTAGCGGATGTGGGCGGCGTGGTTGACGATCTGGTCGAGTGCCAGCAGCGAGAAGTTGATCGTCATCAGCTCGATCACCGGCCGCAGCCCGGTCATCGCCGAACCGACTCCGAGTCCGACAATCGTGTTCTCGGAGATCGGGGTGTCGCGGACGCGCTTCTCTCCGAATCGCTCAAGCAGCCCTTCCGTCACCTTGAAGGCTCCGCCGAAGACGCCAATGTCCTGACCCATCAGGTAGACGTTGGGGTCGCGCTCCAACTCCTCGGCAAGGGCCTCATTGAGTGCCTCGCGGTAGCGCATCTCGGCCATCAGGAGAGGTCCTCGCCCTTGCGCACGCCGGCTCCCCGGTGGTCGGTCGAGTACCAGCCGCGGACCTGGTCACCGAGCACATAGATGTCCTCGTAGAGGGAACCCGGCTCCGGCGCCGGTGACGCGTCGGCAAATTCGACGGCGCGGTCAACGGTCGCCATTGCCTGTTCGTCGATCGCCTCGCGCTCCGGCTCGGTGATCACGCCTTCGGCGATCAGTCGCTCGGCGAACGTCTTCAGTGGATCGCGCTTGCTCCATTCGAGCACCTCCGCTTCGCTGCGGTAATCCTCGGGGTCGGCCATCGAGTGGCCGCGGAAGCGGTAGTTGACGGCTTCGACCAGCACCGGCTGGCGCTGTTCCCGCGCGATCTTCACCGCCTCGCTCGTCACCTTCCAAGTGTCAACGACGTCCATCCCGTCGCACTCCATGCCGGGCACGCCAAAGCTCTCGCCCTTTCGCTGAAGGTCGGTCTGGGCCGAGTGGCGCTCCAGCGCGGTGCCCATGCCGAACTGGTTGTTGGTGACCATGAAGACAACCGGGAGGCTCCACAGGGCCGCCAGGTTGAGGGTCTCGCCGAAGGTCCCCTGGTTGCTGGCACCGTCACCGAATTGGCAGAGGGTCACCTCGTCGTTTCCGAGGTAGTCACTGGTCAGGCCAAAGCCGGCCGCGATCGGCAGGTTTCCACCGACGATCCCGAATCCGCCCATGAAGCGGTGTTCCAAATCGAACATGTGCATCGAACCGCCGCGCCCGCGGCAGAGTCCGTCAACGCGCCCGAAAAGCTCGGCCATCACGCGCCCCGGGTCGCTGCCGCGCGCAATTGTCTGACCGTGGGAGCGGTAGGTGGCGATCATGTAGTCGTCGGGCCGCAGCGCAGCTACCGCCCCAACCACCGTCGCCTCCTCTCCGATCGCGAGGTGCAGGAAGCCTCCGATCTTGGCCCGCGTGTACTGCTCGCCGGCCCGCTCTTCGAAGCGCCTGATCAAGTTCATCTTGGTCAGCCACTCAAGACACGTCTGGGCAGCGGGGAGCGGATGTTCAGCCATCCGGGCTCAGCCTAGTAGTCATCTTCGCTTTCGACTGCGCTCCAACGCGCAATGAATTCTTCGGCTTCCATGCGCTGAAGGTCGCTGCGCAGCGCGGCCTCCATCTTCCCGGTCGCGCGGCCCGGGACGTCCCAGAAGAGGACAACTTCGAGGTCGTCAACGCCAACGACTTCGATGTGGTCGTAGCGGTCGGACGAGGCCAGCCGCCCCGGCGCGATCCCCGTCCGGGTGACGATCACGTCGTATTCGCGCGCCGCGCTCATGTCGCCGCCGCTTTCCGCTGGAGAGCTGCGGCCGCATCCTCCAGCCGGTCGTCTCCGTGGAAGATCTGCTCGGGGCTTTCGTCGTCGGCGGGGATCCAGATCGCCGGGGCGGCGCGCACCCCTCGCGCGACGGCAAGCGCGGTGGCCTCGTCGAGGGCCGTTCCGATGCTCTTCAGCCGGCAGCCTTTCAGCAGCGCAGCCGGGTGCATCTCGCAGGCCGACCCGGCAATCACGATCGTGTCCTCGTCGCTCAACGCCCGCCCGCCGGCGTAGGCCTGACGAAACGCGGCCAGCACAAACGGGACGGCCCGACCGATCTGCTTTGCATACGTCGCGGCGAGCATCGCCTCTTCGCTGTCAAACGGGAACGGCGACGGCCATCGGGGGGTCTGCAGCGATCGCTCGCCGGCGAGCCGGTTGACTAGCGCCTGCTCGGTCTGCGGGTCGGCGGGCGACGGCAGCCGGTCGGCTCGGATTGGGATCCATTCGGCTGCGCTCGGCAGCAGGGTCAGGATTCGCTCAGCGGACAGGTACGACTCAGGGCTGGCCAGATCGAAGTAGAAGGCCGGCTGCTGATCCATTGCGCCTTAGCCGTGAACCAGCCAGCCGTCGGCGGCGCGGGCGGCCTCCATCAGCGCCTCGCTCATCGTCGGATGGCCGTGGATTGTCCGCGCCACTTCCGGGTAGCCGCCTTCCAGCATTTTGGTGTTGACGAGCTCCTGAATCAGGTCGGTCGCCTTGGAACCGACGATGTGGGCTCCGAGCAGCTCGCCGTACTTCCTGTCGCCGACGATCTTCACGAGGCCGCTGCGGTCGCCGTAGACGGTGCCAGCGCCAACAGCGCCGTAAGGCACCTTCCCTACCGTCACGTCGAAGCCCTGCTCCTTAGCCTGCTCTTCGGTTAGGCCGAAGCTGGCGACGTTCGGGGTGCAGAAGGTCGCGCGCGGAATGTCCTCGTAGTCGAGCGGGTGAGGGTTTTCCCCCGCGATCGCCTCGGCGGCGATGATCCCTTCCTCGCTTGCCTTGTGCGCAAGCGCGGGTCCGTGAACGAGGTCCCCGATCGCGTAGATCCCTTCGACCGAGCTTCGAAGGTGACCGTCTACCGCGATCAGGCCCTGTTCATCGAGCTCCAGCCCTGCCGCGCCGAGTCCCAGCGACTCAACGTCCGCGCTGCGGCCGGCCGCGATGACGAGCCAGTCGGCCTCGCCCTTCTCGTCGCCGTATTCGAAAGTGACGGAGCTCCCGCCGGATTCGATCCCGCTTACCAGAGTCGACGTGTGAACTGAAATCCCTTGGGCTTTGAAGCCCTTCTCAACGAGCCGCGAGATGTCCTTGTCTTCGCTTGGCAGCACGCGGTCCAGTGCTTCGAAGAGGTCCACCTCGACGCCGAAGCGTGCGTATGCGCTCGCGATCTCGCTTCCCGACGCCCCCGAGCCGACGACCGCCATCCGCTTGGGAAGCGCCTCCAGCGCCCAGGCCTCCTCGGTGCCGATCACGGCTCCGCCAAAGCTGGCACCCGGAATCGATCTGGCCACCGAACCGGTCGCCAGGATGATCGCCTGTGAGGCTTCAAGTTCACGCCCGTCAACGCTCACCGACTTTGGCCCGGTGAGGCTTGCGGAGCCGCTGATCATCTCGACATTGTTCTTCTTCATCAGCATCTCGACGCCGCCTACCAGAGTGCCGATCACCTCTTCGCGGCGCGCATTCACGGCCGCGAAGTCAACCTCGGGCTTGCCGACAGTGATTCCGAACTCGCCGGCATGCGAGATCTCGGACATCAGGTCGGCGGAGCGCAGAACCGCCTTCGCGGGGATGCACGCATAGTTGAGGCAGCGGCCGCCGATCTTGTCCTTCTCGACTACCGCGACGCTCATCCCAAGCTGCGCGGCGCGGATCGCTGCGACATATCCCCCCGGGCCGGAACCGATGATGATGCAGTCGAAGCTCTCTTTTGCCATGAGGCGAGTGTAGGCAACGCTCGTCGCCTTGGCCGGAACGCCTCAGCCGTGCGGCGACGGAACCTTGACGCGGCCAAGTACGCGGATCAGCTTCCAGAAGAGCCAGCCGCCGGCGATCAGGATCGCGACGCAGAGGACAACGGCGAGCACATTCCCGGCAACCATCAGCGAGAGCCCCGCGATAACCAGCGTCATCGCCAGCAGCGCCTCGAAGCCGAGCAGTGCCCAATAGCGAAGCGTCCACATTCCCCAGGCGGCAAGCAGCATCAGCAGCGCGAAGATCAGCACCCCGGTCAGTGCCGGCTTTTGGCCTTGGACCTCGACCCCTGCGAAGTAGGAGAGAACATTTGCAACTGCCAGCGCCGCAGCCAGACCTGCCGCAATCTTGACCGGCAGCGGCCGCTCGCCGGGGCTCAGCGGTTTCAGCTCGGCGCGTGCGATGTCGTCGCGCTCAGCGCTGCTGAGGCGCTTCTTCGGAGTCGAGTCGGCGCCCGGTTCGGTCAGGCTCTGTTTGCGGCTGCGTCGTCCCATCGCCGTCAGTGTGGCAGGAGTCCGGTGCAGTCAGGCGCGATCGGCTCTACGCTGAAGCGCGATGGACGATCTGCTTGACGCCTTCCAGCGCGCTTGGACCGAACGCCGGCGCGCAGCCTTCCGCGAGGTCTGCGCCCCCGACCTCCACTGGACCGATCCCTCAAGCCCGGAGCCGCTCTACGGCCCGGACGCGCTTGCCGACCGCGCCGCACAGCTTTGGCAGGCGTTCCCCGATGCCAACGTTCAGAGCGCCGGCGAGCGCCTCAGCGACGGCCGATTCGTCGCCGTACCTGTGCTCGTCAGCGGCATCCAGCGCGGCTCGCTTTCAGGGATCCCGGCCACCAACCGGATGATCACCGTTCACGCCGTGCTCTACTGCGAACTTGATCCGCCGCGCGAGAAGCTCTGGCGGATCCGAGCCTTCTTTGACGCCTATGACGCGACCGTTCAGCTCGGCGTGTTGCCCAAGCGCGGTTCGCTTGGCGAGCGCGCGATTCTCGCCGTCCGCGGCTTCGGGCTGCGCCGCAGCGGCGGCGAGGATCTCGACGAGACCGGCTGAGCAAGCTCTGCGCTGCAACAAATTGCGCGCTGAGAAGCTGGCTGCTGGCTTATCGTTGCGCGCTTGCCACGCCACTTCCTAACCGGTGAAGAGCTGGACCGCGATCAACTTCTCGCTCTGCTGGAGCGCGCCCACGAGCTGAAGGCCGCGCCCGGCTCCTCCAGCGCGCTCGCGGGCAAGAGCGTCGCCCTGATCTTTGAGAAGCCGAGCACGCGCACGCGGCTCTCCTACGAGGTTGGTGTCACCGAACTGGGTGGCCATGCTGTCGTGCTGCGTCCGGGCGAGATGCAGCTCTCGCGGGGCGAATCGATCGCCGACACCGCCCGCATCCTCTCCGGCCAGGTCGCCGCGGTCGGTGTGCGCACCGGCCCCGATTCACTGATCGAGGAGCTTGCCGGCGAGGGTTCGATCCCGGTTTTCAACATGCTGACCGAGCTTCACCACCCTTCGCAGGCGATCGCCGATCTGATGACGCTGCAGGAGGCCTTCCCCGACCGTCCGCTCGACGAGCTTCGCCTCGCATACGTGGGTGACGGCAACAACGTCGCCCGTTCACTGGCGATTGTCGGTTCGATCGCCGGGCTCGACGTTGTCGTCGCCTCGCCGGCCGGGTACGAGCTTGAGGCCGAGGCGGGCGGCGAGCGCAGCAGCGATCCACTTGTCGCCGTCGCCGGTGCCGACGCCGTCTACACCGACGTCTGGGTCTCGATGGGCGACGAGCAGACGGCCGACGCGCGTCGCGCCGCCCTCGCACCGTTCCGGATCGACGGCGAGCTCCTCGCTCTTGCCAACTCCGGCGCAGTTGCACTGCACTGTCTGCCTGCACATCCCGGCGAAGAGATCACCGCCGAGGTGCTCTACGGCCCTTCACAGAAGATCTGGGATCAGGCCGAGAATCGCCGCCACGCCCAGAAGGCGCTGCTCGAGTGGCTGCTCGAAGTCGGCTAGCGCTTTCAATGCTGCGATCCTCAGAGCGATGACCGATCAGCCAACAGCAGAGGGCGAGCGCACACGGATCAACCGCGGCGATCGCCTTGAGGTGCGGATCGAAGCCCTTGCCAACGGCGGCAAGGGGATAGCGCGCGTTGCATTGGGCGACCGCAGCTACGTGATCTTCGTTCGCGACACCGTTCCCGGCGACCTCGTGCGGATCGAAGTGACAAAGCGCAAGCGCGCATTTGCGGAGGCGCGGCCACTCGAGATGATTGAGCCCGGCCCCGACCGGATCGAGCCGCTCGCCGACCATCCCGGCGCTTCTTGGCAGGTGCTCTCCTACCAGCGCCAGCTTGAGGTCAAGAGCGAGCAGGTCGAGGACGCGCTGCGGCGGATCGGCAAGCTCGACGGCTTTGAGCTCGAGCCGATCATTCCCGCGGTCGAGGAGTGGCGCTACCGCAACAAGCTCGAATACTCGTTTGGCGTCGAAGAGGACGGCACCCTCTGCTGCGGCTTTCACGCGCCGGGCTCGTGGTCGCGGATCCTGCCGATGGATGACTGCCTGCTGGCGTCGGAAGCCAGCAACAGGATCCGCGAGACCGCCTTGGACGTCTGCCGCGAGATGGAACTCGGCGCCTATGACCGCCGCACGCACGAAGGACTTCTGCGCAACCTCGTCGTCCGCGAGGGCCGCCGCA
>WLNX01000041.1 GCA_009699565.1 Actinomycetota bacterium
AGGAAGGCAGCCACACGGCCGGCAACTCCCCGGGCGTAAACGACGGGGCAGGGGCAATCGTCGTCTCGTCCGACGAGTGGGCGCAGGCCAACGGGCATGAGCCGCTCGCCGAAGTTGTTGCCCACGCCCAATCGGCCAACGACTACGCCTACCTCGCCACGACGCCCGCCAGCGCGGCAATCAAAGCGCTTGAGAAGGCCGGCCTTCAGCCGGGCGACATCGACCTCTGGGAGATCAACGAGGCTTTCGCTTCGGTCACGCTGAATTCGATCAACGCGCTCGGCATCGACGAGGAGAAGGTCAACGTCCTCGGCGGAGCGGTCGCGCTCGGTCACCCGATCGGCGCCTCCGGCGCCCGCATCGTCGGCACGCTCGTCCACGAGCTTCGCCGCCGCGGCGGCGGGCTCGGCTGCGCCGCAATCTGTTCCGGTGGCGGGCAGGGCGACGCGATCATCGTGCGCGTCAACGCCGCCTAGAGTAAGGCGGCATGGAGTCGCCAACCCAAGCAGCGGCCTTCTTCGATCTCGACCGCACGCTCGTCGCGGGTTCGTCAGGGATCTACTGGGCGAGGGCTGCCGTTGACGCCGGAATCGTTTCGCGCCGCCAGATGGTTCGCCTCTTCGGCGCCAACATCAAGTTCCGTCTACGAGGCTCGACCGACGAGTCGACCGAGATCATCCGCGCACGCCTGGCGGAGCTGGTTGCCGGGCGTGACGCGATGCAGCTTCGCCGCATGATGCCGGAGGTGCTCGCAGGCGTCCTTCCGCGCCTTTACCCGCAGATGCTTCAGATCGCCTACGACCATCAGGATGCCGGGCGTCGCGTTTACATTGCCACTGCCTCGTCCCAAATCGTCGCCGACATGCTCAGCGACGTACTCGGCTTTGACGGCGGGATCGGCGCCGTGCCCGAGATCGTCGACGGAAAGATGACCGGCGCGGACGCCGACGTCTTCCCCTACCGCGACGGCAAGGCGCAGAGGATGATCGAGCTGGCGGAGCGCGAGCGGATCGATCTCGCCGCCTCCTACGGTTACTCCGATTCGGAGTCCGACCTTCCAATGCTGCGGCTGGTCGGGCACGCGGTGGCGGTCAATCCCGATTCCGATCTGGAAAAGGTCGCGCAGGAGGAAGGCTGGGAGATCCTGCGTTTCGATCAGCTCGGCCGCAAGCTCCTGGCCGTCGGCGCGTTGGCCGTCATGGGCGTCGTCGGCACTGCCGGGCGCACGGTCGTCGCCCGTCGAGCCGCGCCGCCGCCGGCCGGGCCGAAGATCCGCGGCCCTTGGCGCGGCCGATGAGCCTCCACACGCTGACGGACGAACAGCGCGAGATCCACGAGCTGGCGAAGCGCTTCGCCGACGAGCAGGTCGCGCCGCATGCCGCAGGCTGGGATCGCGACCATCGGTTTCCGCGCGAGACGCTGACCGCTCTCGGTGAGCTTGGCCTGATGGGCATCTGCGTCCCGACCGAACTAGGCGGCAGCGGCTCCGACTTCGTCTCCTACACGCTCGTTCTGGAGCAGATCTCGCGTGGGGACGCCGGGCTCGGCACGGCACTGGCGGTGCACACCGGCGCGGGAACGATGCCGATCGTCAATCACGGCAGCGACGCGCAGCGAGAGCAGCTCGTGCCGCCGCTCGCCCAGGGCCACGAGCTTGCTTCCTTCGCCCTGACCGAAGCCGGCTCCGGCAGCGACGCCGGCGCGATGCTCAGCCGTGTTGAGTGCGACGGCGATGAGATTCGTCTGACTGGCACCAAGCAGTGGGTGACCAACGGCTCGCATGCCCACACGTTCACCGTCTTTGCCAAGGACCCCGAGGCCGAGATGCGCCCCAGCGCTTTCGTCGCGCGCCGCGGGGCCGAGGGGATGCAGCTGCTTGGCGAGGCCGAGAAGTTGGGCCAACATTCCTCCTCGACGGTTGATGTTGGTTTCGATTCCACGCCGGTCGAGCGCCTCGGCGAGCCCGGCAGCGGGATGGCGATTGCGCTCTCGACGCTGGACGGAGGCAGGATTGGGATTGCAGCTCAGGCGACAGGGATCGCGCAGGCTGCGCTCGACCTTGCCGTTGGCTACGCCGGGGAACGCCGCGCCTTTGGGCGCGAGATCGGCGGCTTCGGCGCGATTCAGCAGAAGCTGGCCGAGATGCAGACCGAGATAGAGGCCGCGCGCGCACTGACGCTGCGCGCCGCGCAGCTAAAGGACGCCGGCCTCCCGCACACAGTTGAAGGGGCACAGGCAAAGCTCTTCGCCAGCCGCGTCGCCCGCCACTGGACCGGAGAGGCAATTCAGGTTCTTGGCGGCTACGGATACACGAAGGACTTCCCCGCCGAGCGCTACTTCCGCGACGCAAAGATCACCGAGATCTACGAGGGAACGAGCGAGATTCAGCGGCTCGTCATCGCGCGTGCCCTACTTGGCGAGATCGCCCGCGGCGACTGATTCGGCAGTATCGCGGCGCGGCTGCGTATTCTCCAGACAATGGCGATCACCCCCAGCGACGAGTTCTCGCTCGAGCAGCAGTGGCGAGAGCAGTTCGAGGCAGCACCCGAGCGCGACGTGTCGTTCACGACGCTTTCCGGCGTGCCGATCGAACCGCTCTACACGCAGTCCGATCTCCCTGACGATCCGGCCGCGGCGATTGGCCTCCCCGGTCAGTACCCGTTCACCCGCGGCGTCTATCCGTCGATGTACCGAGGCCGCCTCTGGACGATGCGCCAGTTTGCTGGGTTCGGCAGCGCCGAGCAGACCAACGAGCGCTTCCGTTACCTGCTCGACCACGGTCAGACCGGGCTGTCTACCGCCTTTGACATGCCCTCGCTGATGGGCCACGACTCCGACAGCCCGCTCTCGCTCGGCGAAGTCGGACGAGAGGGTGTGGCGGTCGACACGCTCGACGACATGGAGACGCTCTTCGCCGGGATCGACCTAGGCGAGGTCTCGGTGTCGATGACGATGAACGCTCCGGCCGCAGTGATGCTCGCCTACTACGTCGTTGCAGCCGAGCGCCAGGGAATCCCGGCCGACAGGCTGGCGGGAACGATCCAAGCGGACATCCTGAAGGAGTACATCGCCCAGAAGGAGTGGTGCTTCCCGATCGATCCGGCGATGCGGGTGATGGGTGACATGATCGAGTGGTGCTCACAGGAGATGCCGCGCTGGCACCCGGTTTCGATCAGCGGCTACCACATCCGCGAGGCCGGCTCGACCGCCGCCCAGGAGCTGGCCTTCACGCTCAAGGACGGGCTGACCTACGTCGAAGAGGCTGTTGAACGCGGCCTCGACGTCGATGACTTCGCTCCGCGGCTCTCGTTCTTCTTCAACGCTCAGGTCGATTTCTTCGAGGAGATCGCCAAGTACCGCGCGGCGCGAAGGATCTGGGCACGTGAGCTGAAGGAAACCTTCGGCGCGAAGAACCCGAAGAGTTGGCTGATGCGCTTCCACACGCAGACCGCGGGCGTCTCGCTGACCGCCCAGCAGCCGCTCAACAACGTCGTGCGCACAGCTATCGAGGCGCTTGCCGGCGTGCTCGGTGGAACGCAGTCCTTGCACACCAACAGCTACGACGAGGCGCTGGCGCTGCCGACCGAGGATGCCGTTCGCCTTGCGCTGAGGACGCAACAGATCATCGCCTTCGAGACCGGCGTCACCAACACGATCGATCCGCTCGGCGGCTCGTACTTCGTCGAGTCCCTGACCGACAAGATCGAGGCCGAGGCCTACGAGTACTTCCGCAAGATCGACGAGCTCGGCGGAATGGTCGCTGCGGTCAAGGCCAACTACCCGCAGCGCGAGATCGCCGACGCCAGCTACGAGCTGCAGCAGGAGATCGACGCCGGTCGCCGCGTGGTGGTTGGCGTCAACGCGTATGTCGAGGAGGACGAGAGCCAGACCGCGCTCCATCGCAGCGATCCCGCGACCGAGCGAAATCAGGTCGAGCGGCTGAACGCCGTTCGTGCCCGCCGCAATGGTGGAGAGGTCGAAGCTTCGCTCGTTCGGCTCCGTGAGGCGGCGGCCAATGAGGGGTCCAACCTGATGCCGCTTCTGATCGACTGCACGCGAACCTACGCAAGCGAGGGCGAGATCGTTCAAGCTCTACAGGACGTATTCGGTAAGTACACCGAGTCACCCGTTTTCTAACTACCCCCCGAGAGGAACCAATGACCCGCAAGCTGATGACCACCGCAGCACTCGCTGCCACCGCACTTACCGCTACGGCAGGCAGCGCAGTTGCCGTAGCCAACGACGGCGCCCACTCCGCAGCAACCAAGACGATCAGAGTGCTTGACGACAAGTTCAGCCCGACCAGCACGACCGTCTCGCGCGGCACCAAGCTCCGCTTCGTTTGGGGCGGCCGCCATCCGCACAACGTGATCGGGCCGGGAGCGAACGCCAGCGTGAGGGTCCGCGGCAGCTACACCGCTACCGCCAAGCGCTCGGGCACCTACTACTGCTCGATTCACTCGCGCATGCGCATGAAGGTCACCGTCCGCTAGCCAAACGGCACGGCGGGGCTTGGGTCTACTACCATCGCGGCGTGGCGTGAATCAGTTCACGCCACGCCCGCCATGACTGCTGCCACCGCCCCCCACAAGATCCGAGTCGTCGTCGCCAAGCCCGGGCTTGACGGTCACGACCGCGGCGCGAAGATAATCGCCCGCGCCCTGCGCGACGCGGGTATGGAAGTGATCTACACGGGGCTGCACCAAACTCCGGAGCAGATCGTCGAGACGGTTGTTCAAGAGGACGCCGACGCGGTCGGCCTTTCGATCCTCTCGGGCGCGCACATGACGCTGGTCCCGAAGATCGTCACGCTCTTGAGCGACCAGGGGATCGACGACGTCGTAGTCACCGTTGGCGGCACAATTCCGGCTGACGACATCCCTGAGCTGAAGAAGCTGGGTGTTGCCGCCGTGTTCACCCCGGGTGCGCCGACGCAGGAAATAATCGACTTTCTCACCAGCGCCGTAGGGGAGAGAGAACCGCGTTAGTCAAAGCGCAGAAGTTCAGCACCGATGCCGACTGACTAGTCAGTCAACTGCTCCGATAGACTTTCAAATAGACCTAAAAACAGGAGATCCGAAGTGAAAATCTGCGTTCTAGTCAAGGAAGTCCCGGACGCCGCCGTCCAGAAAAAGATCGACCCTTCGACGGGTCGGATGGACCGCAGCGGCGAGAAGAACCTCAACCCTTACGACACGCACGCGATTGAGGCCGCGATGCAGCTCAAGGAGAGCGGGGCGATGGACGTTGACGAAGTCGTCGCCGTAACGATGGGCCCCGAGTCGGCCGAGCGTGCCCTTCACAAGGCCGTCTCGCTTGGCGCTGACCGATCGGTCCACCTCAGCGACGACGCTCTCGCCGGCTCCGATGTAGCCGCCACTGGTTACGCGCTCTCAAAGGTTCTTGAGAAAGAATCCCCGGACCTCGTACTGCTCGGTCAGCAGTCGGACGACGGCGAGTGCTACACGATCGGCGCAGTCGTTGCCGATCACCTCAAGTTCCCCTCGCTGACGCAGGTGATCAAGATCGACGTCGACGGCGGCACCAAGCTGCGCGCCGAACGTCAGGCCGAATACGGCTACGACACGGTTGAGATCAACCTTCCGGCCGTCATTTCGGTCGGCGACGCGATCAACGAGCCGCGCTACCCGTCGCTGAAGGCGATCATGGGCGCCAAGAAGAAGCCGCTGGAGAAGGTTTCGGCAGCCGATTCGGGAATCGACGCTTCGAAGGTTGGCGGAGACAACTCGGCAGCACAGTGGACCGGCTCGAGCGAGCCGCCGAAGAAGGAAGCGGGACGAATCATTGAGGACGAAGACACTGCCGAAACGGTCGAAGCGATCGTTGCCTGGCTCGACGAAAGGAAGCTGATCTAAATGGCCAACATTCTCGTTTACGCGCTGCAGTACGAGGGCGCCTTCAACAAGAACTCGCTCGGCGCAGTTTCGGAGGCCGCGAAGCTGGCCAGCGAAACTGGCGGAGAAGCCCATGCAATCGTCGTCGGAGAAGGGGTCAGCAACGACCTCGCCGCCTCGCTGGGCAATTACGGAGCCACAAAGGTTCTGAACGTCAACGGCCCCGAAGGTCTCGCACAGCCGGTGGTCGACGCGATGGCAGCCGCCGTTGCCGCAGGCGACTACAGCTACGCAATCTTCGGTGGCGGACTGCTCGGCTTCGAGGTTGGAGCCGGTCTTGCAGCCCGTCTCGATGCAGGCGTGGCAATGGAGATCACGGCGGTTCGCGCAGAAGGCGGCAAGCTTGTTGCCGAGCGTCCGATCCTCGGCGATTCGGCCATCTCGCAGATCTCGTTCCGCAGCGACCTCGGCATCATCATCAGTCGACTGAACGCCTTTGAGATCAAGGAGACCGGCGGCAGCGCCACGGTCGAAGACTTCAGCGTTGACTTCTCCGACTTCTCGGGACAGGCAACGATGATCACCCGCGGCGAGCAGCGTGGCGCCGACGTCGACATCGAAGGCGCCGACATCCTCGTCGCCGGAGGCCGTGGACTGGGAGCCGAAGAGGGCTTCGAACTATGCGAGGCGCTGGCTACTGCGTTCGGCGGCAACTCCGCCGTTGCGGCAACCCGCGCCGTCGTTGACGCCGGCTGGTTCCCGTACGCCGGCCAGATCGGCCAGACCGGCAAGACGGTTGCGCCGAAGCTCTACCTCGCCGCCGGAATCTCCGGTGCCATCCAGCACAAGGTCGGCATGCAGGGCGCTGAGAACATCGTCGCGATCAACAAGGATGCGAACGCGCCGATCTTCGAGTTCAGCGACCTTGGCATCGTCGGAGATCTCAACAAGATCATGCCGAAGCTGACCGAAGCCGTTAAGGCCAAGAAGGGCGCCTGATCAAGATGGCGGGGAGCAAAGGAAAGGTCGTCCCAGGCGCATATCCGCCCCCGGTCAATTCGCCGGAGGAGTTCATCAAGCGCGAGCTTGACGGGGAAGACGAGCGGATCGATGTTGGCGTGGCGATCGTCGGCGGCGGAACCGCAGGCCTCGCCTGCGCCAACCGCCTGCTCGATCTTCTTGCCGACGATCCCGAGACGCTTGAGCGTCTCGGCGAAGTCCCCGTTGCTGTAATCGAGAAAGCGAAGACCTGCGGAGGGCACAACCTTTCCGGCGCGGTGATGCGGCCGGAAGCGCTTCAGAAGCTCTTCCCTGACGTCTCTCGCGAGCAGTGGCGCGAAGAGGGCTTTGCTTTTGGCGAGATCAAGAAGGAAGCCGTCTACCTGCTTCCAAACAGCAAGACCAAGGTCCGCATCCCGCCTCCGCCCCCGCTCAAGAATCACGGCAACGAGTCGATTTCGGTCGCCGGAATGTGCCGCTTCATGGCAGCAAAGGCAGAGGAGAAGGGCGCCTACCTGCTGACGGAGACGGCCGCTAGCGAGCTGCTCGTCGAGGACGGCGTCGTTCGTGGCGTGCGCTCGGGCGACAAGGGCCGCGGCAAGGAAGGCGAGGAGCTTGGGAACTTTGAGCCCGGCGCCGATGTAACCGCACAGGTAACGGTTCTCTCGGAGGGCTGCTGGGGCAGCCTCACCGGCGCAGCGATCCGCGAGTTTGATCTCGGCGAAGGCCGCGAGCCGCAGGTTTGGGAGCTCGGCGTGAAGGAGGTCTGGAAGGTCAACAAGCCGCTCGACCGCGTGATCCACACGGTTGCCGGCTGGCCACTGAAGATTTCTGCCAAGTACCACCAGATCGGTGGATCCTGGATCTACCCAATGAAAGACGAGAAGACCGGCGACGATCTAGTGTCGATCGGCTTTGTCGTCGACCTTGACTACGCCGATGCGACGACGTCGGCCCACGACCTGCTGCAGACCTTCAAGACACACCCGATGGTCAAGAAGATCCTCGAAGGCGGGGAGCGCGTCGCATGGGGTGCCAAGGCACTTCCTGCCGGCGGCTACTGGGCGATGCCGAAGCTCTCGATGCCGGGAGCGGTGATCGTCGGTGACGCTGGCGGGATGGTCAACACGGCCGCCCTCAAGGGACTGAACTACGCGATTGAGGCAGGCATCACTGCAGCTGAGGCAATCTACGCCAACCTTGCTCGCAGCGAACCGCTTGAGAACTACGAGGGTGAGATCGAAGAGTCGGTAGTCGGCAAGGACCTCTACCAAGTTCGCAACGTCCGCCAGCCGTTCTCAAAGGGCCTGATCAAGGGTGGCCCGCTCGTCAACCTGATGATCGCCACCAAGGGCCACTTCCCAGCCGGCCGCTGGTCGCTGCACCGCAACGACGCGCAGCCGATGTTCATCGGCAACACCGCCGACGAGTACGTCAAGCCGGACGGCAAGTACACCTTCGACAAGCTGTCGAGCGTCTTCATCACCGGCAATCAGACGCGCGACGATGCGCCGAACCACATCCGCGTCCAGACCCGTGTCCCGCGCGAAGTTGCCGAGACTTGGAAGTGGATGTGTCCTGCAGGCGTCTACGAAATTCCGGAAGACGCACCCGAGGAGGGGCCGGTCGACGTGATCGTCAACTACACGAACTGCGTTCAGTGCGGTGCGATCACTGCCAAGGGCGGCCGCTTGACGGCGCCCGAGGGCGGCGACGGTCCGCTCTACCAGTGGACCTGATCCGGAGCCGACCGCAACGATCCGCGCTTTGGCGTGTTAGTAAGAGCACATGCCACTACTGCGAACACTGATCTGCACCATCGCGCTGGCCGGCGCAATAATCTCCGTGCCGACTCTCGCCGGAGCTGATTCGTTCCTCAACGAGGATCCGGTCACCGCCGCCGACGCGGCACCGATCTCCGCCGAGGTGGCTGCTTCCGGGTCGCCGATGGTTCGCGTAGCGTCATGCTCGGCCGGAGGGCGACAAGGCCGATCGGCGACCTTTGTCGCGCAGATGAAGGCAATGTCGCGCGGAGGGACGATGCAGATGCGCTTTGACCTGTTGAGCAGGTCGCTGCCCAAGGGACTCTGGGCTCCGATCACCGGCCTGCACGGATATGGAAGCTGGGATCAGGCAGGCAAGTCGGCGACGATCTTCCGAACCACCAAGTCGGTTGGCGGTCTCAGCGCAGGGAAGGCCTATCGCGTCGCGGTGACCTACCGCTGGCGAGACGCAAAGGGCAAGATCGCCAAGCGGGGATCGCTGCTCTCGGCCGCTTGTGAGCAGCCCAAAGCTCAGCTTGCAGCCTCCTCGCTGAAGGTCGCAGGGCGGTAGTCGCCGAAGGCGGCTAGAATCCTCGTTCGATGAAGGCTGAACTGCATCCCGAGTATGTCGAGTCACAGGTGCGCTGCACCTGCGGCAATGAATTCGTGACGCGCTCGACCACGCCTGAGATTCAGGTCGAGATCTGCTCAGAGTGCCACCCGTTCTACACGGGGCGCCAGAAGCTGGTTGACACAGGCGGCCGCGTAGAGCGCTTCCGTCGCCGCGCTGCGAAGCGTTCCGGCGTCGGTTCCTGACCGGTCCCACCATGTCAGCCGAGCAGACCTCATCGGCCCCCGCTCTGAATGCCGAACCGGCCGAGTGGGTTGCCACGCGCGACGCCCCCGTAGGAGGCCAGGCGGTGTTGGAAGGCGTAATGATGCGCGGCGTCGGAGGCTGGGCGGTCGCTGTCCGCACCCCGTCCGCCGATCAGGTTGATGATCAGGGCGAGAGGATCGACGCCAACGATCCGCCGCGCGGTGAGATCGTCGTTGAGAGCACCGAGGTCCGATCGGTTCTTGGCCGCCACAGGCTGCTGCGCATCCCGATTGTGCGAGGCGTCGTTGCGCTCGGCGAATCGCTCGGCATCGGCTTCAAGGCACTTGGCATCTCTGCCAACGCCCAGCTTCCCGACGAAGAGGAGCCAATCTCCGGCTTCATGTGGGGGCTGACGATCCTCTTCTCGCTGGCGCTTGCGGTCGGACTCTTCTTCGTCGTGCCGGTCGCGGCAACAAGCCTGATCAAGGACCAGCTCAACTCCTCCGTTCTCTTCTGGATCGTTGAGGGTGTGCTGCGTACCGCGATCTTCCTCGGCTACCTGCTGCTGCTCTCGAAGCTCCGCGACCTGCGCCGCACGTTCGAATACCACGGGGCCGAACACAAGACGATCTCCTGCTACGAGGCCGGTCTTGATCTGACGCCCGAGAACGCCCAGCGCTTCTCCAGACTGCATCCGCGCTGTGGAACCAGCTTTCTGCTGATCGTGATGATCGTCGCGATCTTCGTCTTCTCCCCGCTTGGTCTGCTGCCCTGGTGGGCGCTGATCGTCAGCCGTATCGTCGGGATCCCGCTGATCGCCGGTATCTCGTTCGAGATCATCAAGTTTGCTGGGCGCCACCGCACCCACAAGGTCGTTCGGGCGCTGATCTGGCCTGGTCTGAAGCTGCAGCTGCTGACGACCCGCGAGCCGTCGCTCGACCAGCTTGCCGTCGCGATCGCGGCAATGGAAGTTGTGCTTCAGCACGAGAGCGCCGGCGAAACCGCGGCGGACCTCGTCGGCGTTGAAATAGCGGCCTGAGCGCGGCTAGCCTCAACGCTGATGATCGAGTCGCTCGTAACCCAGATTGAAGCCCGCTTCGCCGAACTTTCGCGCGAGATCACCGATCCCGCAGTGATCGCCGACCGCGAGCGCTACGCCCAGACCGGCC
>WLNX01000042.1 GCA_009699565.1 Actinomycetota bacterium
TCGGGCTGCCCACGGCAGCACCAGAGCTTCGTCCCAGTAGTTGTAGGTGAGGTACTCCCCGGCGCGATAGACCGAATGGACCGCCTGCCCTTCGTTCAGCTCCAACCAGCGCTCGCCATCCTTGAACTGGACCACGCGCGCGTACTGGTACTCGGTCTCGCTCTCCCAGACAACCGTTGATGCGTCGGCGGTCTTGATAGCTCCCACCGGGATGGCGAGCGCAACGAAGATCAGCAGCGGCAGAGCCGCCCAGCGCCGACCGAGAGCCGGCAGCGCAACGAGCGCAAGAGCGAGAGCGAAGACGATGAAGGTGCGCCGCGTACCGAGCAGCGGCACGAGCAGCAGGGCGCTCAGGAACACTCCGGAGAGGCTGCCGATCGTTGAAATCGCATAGAGCCGTCCGGCAATGTTGCCCGCATCTTCAGCCTTCTGCACGCTCAACCGCACGGCGTAGGGCGCGACCGCGCCAAGCACCATCACCGGGAACGCGATAAGCACCATCACCGCAATCAGCGAGCCGACAAATGCGCCCGCCTGAACCTGGTCAAGGGCTTTGACGGAGACGCTGAGGAACGGGCCGGCCACAAACGGGACAAGAGCCAGCAGCCCGGCAGCGATCATCACAAGCCGCGACAGCCCGGCGACCGTTGGGTCGCGGTCGGCCAGGCGGCCGCCGAACCAGTAGCCGATGCTGAGCGCGACGAGAACGGTCGCGATCGTGTTGGCCCAGACGATCGTAGAGGCGCCAAACCACGGCGCCAGCAGACGAGCCGCGGCGATCTCCGCGCCAAGCGATGCAGCGCCGACTACGGCGACGATCGCAACCGTTAGGCGATGTATTCGACGAAGTCCTTCTTGCGCGCGCCGCAGACCGGGCAAAACCAGGTGTCGGGGATCTCTTCGAACTGCGTTCCGGGCGGGATGCCGCCGTCGGGATCGCCTTCAGCGGGGTCGTAGATGTAGCCGCACGACTCGCAGATCCACTGTTTGACTGCTTCGCTATCGGTCATTCGTCAAAAGGTACCGCAGCCCGGCGGGCGCTGATGCGCCCGTTAGTCTCAGCAGCGTGGAGTTTGAGAAGCCAGCCCCGGGTGAGGAACTGAACCGGTCGGGAGCGGAAACCGTTCCGCGTCAGGCAGCGTCGGTGATTCTGCTGCGCGGAGGCTCGCAGACGCTTGAGCTGCTGCTGGTTCGGCGTACTCCCGCGGCACGCTTTATGGGGGGTTTCTGGGTCTTCCCGGGCGGCGCAGTTGACGCACACGAAGGCGAAGGCGACGAAGCGCACCGTCTGGCCGCGGTCCGCGAGCTGGAGGAGGAAGCGTCGGTTGGCGGCGTCGCGCCGGCGGACCTCGTCAAGTTCTCACGCTGGATAACGCCGGCGATGATTCAGATCCGCTTTGACACCCACTTCTTCCTCGCAGCAGCGCCAGACGGCGTGGAGCCCGTCGTTGATGGAAGCGAGATCGTCGATCACATCTGGTATTCGCCCCGGGCCGCACTGGATGCGTACGGGCGAGAGGAGCTGCCTCTCGTCTTCCCGACGATCAAACACTTGGAGCAGTTCTCGTCGTTCGAGAGCGCCGATGCGCTGATTGCCCACGCCGCCGGGCAGACGGTCGAGCCGGTCGAGCCGCGGATCCTGATGGAGGGTGAAGTCGCCAGGGTTCTGCTTCCCGGCGAGCCCGGCTACGACTGAGGCGCCTCTTCGTCGGCTGCGGCAGCTTCTTCCTCGACTGCGGCCTCTTCTTCAGCAACAACTTCTTCCTCGGCAACGACCTCTTCCTCGGCAGCGACCTCTTCTTCAGCAACGACTTCTTCCTCGACCGCGACCTCTTCCTCGGCAGCGACCTCTTCCTCGGCAGCGGGCTCCTCGGTGACACCCGTACCGCCCTCCTGCTGGGAGCGGTATAGCGGCGCGACGACATTGACGAGCGGAACCAGCTTGAGGATCACGGCGACCGGCCCCTGAGCCTTCATCTTGCCCTGGGACAACGCGGTGATGATGTTGGTCTCGCCAAGCCAGAAGCCCTGTGCGACGTCTCCCGGCATCGCGAGGATCGCGGCCGGCCGCAGCTTGCTCTCGCCGAACTCCACCTCAATCGGCTCGTCGGCCTCAAGCTTCAGCGTGATCTGGGCCTTCGGCGCGACCGTCTCCAGTCGAACGATCGTGCCGACGCGCTGAAAGTCAGCGGCGTTGGCGGGATCGGTGGCAGCCGTCTTCAGGCAGGCGCCAAGCGAGCTGTAGACCTCGTCATCGGATGCAAAGTGGGCCACGGGACTCTGAGAGTAGTCGCCAAGCGCCCTCGCTGCGGCTCCGCCTGCAGCCTCATCCCACGCTTGGTAACTTTGGCAGGTACCCACGAGTAGGAGAGATCAATGGCCACGAAGACCGCAAAGCTCGAAAACTTCATCGGCGGACGCAGTGTCCCGACGACCGGTGAAGGCACTCACGAGGTCCGCAATGCCGCGACGGGCGAGGTAATCGCCGAGATGGGGCTTTCCAGCGCGGCAGACGTACAGGCCGCCGTTGACGCTGCAGCCGCAGCATTCACCGAGTGGCGAGACGCGACCCCTTCGGAGCGCAGCATGGCGCTGCTGAACATCGCCAACGAGCTAGAGGAGCGCGGCGAAGAGCTTGCCAAGATCGAATCGCTCAACACCGGCAAGCCGCTGGCGCTGACGATCGACGAGGAGATTCCTCCGGCCGCCGACCAGATCCGCTTCTTCGCCGCCGCCGCACGGATGCTCGAGGGGCGCGCAACTGCCGAGTACCTAGCCGGCCACACCTCCTCGATCCGCCGCGAGCCAATTGGCGTCATCGGCCAGATCACTCCATGGAACTACCCGTTCATGATGGCCGTTTGGAAGTTTGCCCCGGCGCTGGCCGCGGGCAACACGGTTGTGCTGAAGCCTTCCGAGAACACGCCGATGTCAACCCTGTGGCTTGCCGAGATGATGCAGAAGCACCTCCCGGCCGGGGCCTTCAACGTTGTGCTGGGGACCGGAGAGGTTGGAGAGCAGCTCGTCCGCAACGACGGGATCAGCATGGTCTCCCTCACCGGCAGCGTCCGCGCCGGCAAGGCGGTCGCGGCGGCAGCGGCAGAGTCGCTCAAGCGCGTGCATCTCGAGCTGGGCGGCAAAGCGCCGGTGATCGTCTTTGACGACGCCGACATTGAGGCCGCCGCAGAAGGCATCGCGGGCGCCGGTTACTTCAACGCGGGGCAGGACTGCACCGCTGCCACGCGCGTCATCGCGGGCCCGGGACTCTACGGCGACCTCGTCGACGCTCTAGCCGAGCAGGCGAAGGCGACCGTCTTTGGTGATCCCCTCGACGAGAACACCTACATGGGCCCGGTCATCAGCCAAGCTCAGCTTGACCGTGTTACAGGGTTTATCGATCGCGTGCCCGAGCACGCCCGCGTCGCTGCCGGCGGCAGCGCGCCGGCCGACGGCGGCGGCTACTGGTTCGAGCCGACTGTGGTCGCCGACCTCAAGCAGGACGACGAGATGATCCAGAACGAGATCTTCGGACCGGTCGTCACCGTTCAGCAGTTCAGCGACGAGGCAGAGGCGCTGGCCTGGGCGAACGGCGTCAAGTACGGCCTGGCTTCGAGCGTCTGGACGCGCGACCACGGCCGCGCGATGCGGATGGCGAAGGGACTTGACTTCGGTTGCGTCTGGATCAACACCCACATCCCAATCGTCGCCGAGATGCCGCACGGCGGATTCAAGGAGTCCGGTTACGGCAAGGACCTGTCGATGTATGGGTTCGAGGACTACACGCGCGTCAAGCACGTGATGTCGAACATCGAGGGCTGACCGCAGCGGCTAGAGGCCGCCGTATTCGCCGATGTCCGGCCGCTGCGCACCTGCCGGCAGCCGGCCTTCGGCTGCCAGTTTGTCGATGTGCGCGGCAAGCGTCGCTTCGGCGGCCGGCTTCAGGATCGCCGGGACGTCGCCCCATGCGTGGGCGAGCATCTCGTCGCTGCTGCGCGCTCCGCCTTCGAGCGCTTCGATCAGCATCCGCTCGCGGTCAAGCCGGTGGTCGCGGTACTCGATCAGGCGCGCGCGGGCTTCGTCGCCGAAGATCGGTCCGCCATGTCCCGGGCAGAGGAGATTCAGTTCGAGCGCAATCAGGCGATCAAGCGCATTCAGATAACCGGCAAGAGCGTTCTCGTCGGGCGAGATGTAGACGCTGCCGTGACCGAGTACAGCATCGCCGGTGAAGAGCGCCTCGCCGGCGAGGAAAGCGAGGTGGTCTGGCGCGTGGCCAGGGGTGGCAATTGCCGTCAGCGGACCGAAGTCGTCTCCGTCTGCGAGCAACTCGCTGGCACGGCTCACGGCCGCGGCCCCGACCGGAACGTCACCTACCCGCTCCAGCAAGCCCTCGAGTCCTCCGCTGTGATCGGCATGGTCATGCGTGATCGCGATGCCGCCGACTCCTCCGCGAACCGCTGCCTCCCCGGCGAGCCGGTCGAGGTGGCTGTCTATCGGCGGGCCCGGATCGACGATCCAGCAGGGGTCTCTGCCAATCAGCCAGCTGTTTGATCCGTCGAGCGTGAACGGCCCCGGATTCTCGGCCAGCACGCAGGTGATGTCGAAGTCTTCGAGCCGTTCCACATCCGCGAGCCTACCGGCCTCCGACGCGCAACCGGCAAGCGTGTAAGGATGGGAGCCGTGACGACGTTTGACCGACTCAGTGCGCTGGATGCAGCCTTCCTCGACATCGAGACCGAGCGCGCGCCGATGCAGGTCGGTTGGACGATGCGGTTTGCCGGTGAGGCTCCCGGGATTGAGCAGTTGCGCAGCCACGTTGAGTCGCGACTTGAGAGCGTGCCAAGGCTGAGGCGCCGAATCGTTGAGCCGGCGATGGGCCTCGGCGACCCCCACTGGGTCGACGACCAGCTCTTCGCGATCGACCGGCACGTGAACGTAATCCACATGGTCGCCTCCGATCAGCAGCCGGCCCTGAGCGCCGTCGCGGAGGAACTGCTCTCGCAGCCCCTCGACCGCTCGCGCCCACTCTGGCGATTGCAACTCGTAACGGGGCTCGCCGAGGGCGGTTTCGCAATCATCGGGCAGGCGCACCACGCTCTGATCGATGGCTTGGCGGCACTTGAGATCGCAACGATCATCTTCGACGGCGTCGCGACCCCCAACGACGAGGCCGCGGCTCGTTGGTTGCCGGAAGAAGCGCCATCGACAAGCGAGGTGCTGACGGCGGCAGCGCTTTCGCGGATCGGCGCCGGCAGCGACGTCGCGACGACATTGGTGCGCTCGATTGCCGGCGGCCCAGCGGCGCTCGTGGAAGCCGTAACCGCGCTCGTCGCCCTGTTCACTCCGGGGAACCGTACGGCGCTCGAGAACTCTGCCAGCCCACGCCGAAGGGTCGCCTTCGCCTCGCTCCCGCTCGAGCGGATGCAGGGGGCGGCGCAGAGGCACGGCGTGACGATCAATGATGTGCTGCTGGCATCCAGCGGCGGCGCGGTAAGCGGGGCGCTGGCGCGGCGAGGAGAGCAGCCCGACGGAATTCGAGTGCTGGTTCCAACCACGGTCCGCCAGCCCGGCGAAAGCGCCGCCAGCCACGGCAATCGGATCTCCGTGATGGTCGTAGAGCTGCCTTTGAATGCGAATGATCCCGGCAGCGTGCTCCGCACCGTTGGACGGCGGACGAAGACTCTCAAGCGGGCTGGCTACGCCGGGACGCTCGACACCGCCGTGCGCGCCGCCGACCTGCTTGCGCCACCGGTGCGCAGCGCCGCTGTCCGGGCAGCGATCGGCGCTGCCCACTTCACGCTCGTGATCTCAAACGTGCCCGGGCCATCCGCCCCACTTGAACTGGCTGGCCGAGAGCTGGAGGGGATTTGGCCCGCAGTTCCTCTGATCGACGGCCACGCCCTGTCAATCGGGGCGATCTCTCATGCTGGCGTGCTGCATGTCGGCTGCTTCGCCGACGCGGCGCTGGTCCCTGACCTCGACTTGATCGCCGCCGACATCGCGGCGACCTTTGACCAACTCTGCGAGATGGCACCACCTCAGCAGGCGCCCTGGCAACAGCGGGCGCGGCAGCGGCGCGACGCCCGCCGAGTCGCCTAGCCGGCTGCCAGACGCCTTACGGCGCCGCCGAGCGACACCACGTAGATGCGGCCGCGGGCATCCTCCCCGAAGGAAGAGAGCACGTTGATCCGCGGCAGACCCGCAACCGCTTGATCGCCGGTTGCTCCCGAGGCGTCAAGCTTGGCGCTGTAGATCTTGCCCATGCAGAAGTCGCCGTACACGTAGAGGCCGCGGAGGGCAGTTAGAGCCGGGTCGCGGACGACGTAGCCACCGGTGATCGAGCACCAGCCCGAGTCGTGCGTGTGGGTGATGACCGGCTCGACGGCGCCGGAAAGCGAACCTGAGCCGTACTGCTGATTGCCTTCGCGCACGCGCCACCCGAAGTTGGCTCCACGCGCGGCCGCGCGACTGAGGTAATCGATTTCCTCGACGTCGCTCTGACCGACATCTCCGATGACAAGATTGCCGTTGGAGCGGTCAAACGACCAGCGCCACGGGTTGCGCAGTCCATAGGCGTAAATCTCGGGCCTGGCTCCCGGCGTTCCGAGGAAAGGGTTGCTGCGGGGGACGCTGTAGGCGCGGCTCGCGGAGCGGCGCGGGTCGATCCGCAGCATCTTGCCCAGCAGCGAACCAAGGTCCTGCGCGTTACCGATCGTTCCGTGGTTGTCGCCGCCGCCGCCACCGTCACCGGTTCCCACGTAGAGCATCTTGTCGCTGCCAAAAGCGATGTCCCCGCCGTTGTGGTTGCTCTCGGCGTCGTCCATGATCAGCACGCTGCGATACGAGCTGCTGCGCGCGCGTTCGCTGGTGAGCCGGCGGAACTCTGCAATCTCCTGCCGGCCGTCGGTTCGAGTGAAGTAGACGTAGAAGAGTCCGCTGCGCGCATAGTCGGGCGCGAACGCCAAGCCGAGCAGACCCTGCTCCCCACCCGAGCGAACCCGCGAACGGATGTCCAGAAACGGGACGCTGCGCTTGCGTCCGTCGCGCACGACCATGATGCGACCCGCCTGCTCGACCACCATCACGCGGCGCTTGTCGGTTGGCGGAGAAGTCAGGTAGAGCGGCTTGCTGAAAGTTCCTACGTCAACGAGCTTGACGGCACCAGCAGCGCTGGCATCCTGGGGGTCGGTCACGGCCGATGTGCCGCACGCTGCCAGCGCAATAGTGCAGACAATCGAGCACAGAAGAGCTTTTGGCATCACCCCATTGTCGCAGCACCGCGACCGCGCGGCGACGGTTAGGGTGCCAGTTGTGACCGAGTCGGACAATCAGGAGCGACTGCTTGCGGACCACATGCGGGCGCGCGCAGGAGCCCCAGGCGCCGCTCAGACAATCCTCAAGCTTGCGCTGAGGCTCCCGATGATGGCCTGGAGGACACGGGTCGAAAGCCTTGACCGGATACCAGCCGCTGGGCCGGCGGTGATCGCTTCAAACCACGGTTCTTACCTTGACCATTTCTTCCTTGCCTACCGCATGCCCCGTCCGGTCAACTTCATGGCAGCAGCCGAGCTCTTCCGCAGCCCCTTGGCCGGCAGGATCCTGAGCTCGCTCGGCGCCTTCCCCGTGAAGCGCGGCAGCCACGACCATGATGCGATCCAAACCGCCGAAACGATCATCGCGCGCGGCGGCGTAGTGGTGATGTACCCGCAGGGCGGCATCAGGCCATCGCTCGCCGGGCCGCCCAAGGTTGGCGTCGGACTCCTCGCGCTGAAGACCGGCGCTCCAGTCGTGCCGGCGGCGATCATCGACGCGACCACCCTTCACCGGGCCGGGTTCCTGCGACTAAGACGGATGGCCGTCCGTTTCGGAGATTCAATTCGCCACAGTGCGGAGCCAGCCGCCGACTTTGCCGCTGCCGAGGCAGCAAGCTTCAGAGTCTGGGATGCAATCGTCGAGCTGAACTTCAGCGACCGGGGTTAAGGCCGCGGAGCGGTCTCGTCCCATTCGGCGATCGATCCGCCCTTGTCCCACATCTGCTGGATCTCTTCCAGCGAGCGGCCGCGGGTCTCAGGAACGTATCGCCAGACAAAGATGAAGCCGAGAATGCACATCGCAGCGAACAGGAAGAAGGTCGCCGACTCGCCGATTCCGTTTGTGAGTGTGAGGAAGAACTCGGCGACGAGGAACGCTGCCCCCCAGTTGGCCGCGGTCGCGAACGAGACGGCTTTGCCGCGGACCCTGCCCGGATAGATCTCGGAGATGATCGTCCAGACGACCGGTCCGAGCGAGAACGCGAACGAGGCGATGAAGACGACCAGCCCGACCATCGTGATGATTCCGACAATCGACGTGCCGGCGCCGGTGTCTGCCGGCGACTGCGTGGCGAACCCGAGCGCCACGGCGCAGAGCGAGAAGAACATGCCTACCAGACCCATGAAGAGCAGCGGCCGGCGGCCGAAGCGGTCGATGTAGGCGACGGCGACGAAGGTGGCGAGCACGTTGGTCAGGCCAACGCAATAGAGCGTCGCCATCGTCTGCGACTTGGTGCTGACAAGGCCTGCGCTCTCAAAGATCGTGTTCGCGTAGTAGATGATCGCGTTGATTCCGGTGATCTGCTGGAAGATCGCCAGCCCGACGCCCACGATCAGAGCCTTGCGCACACGCGGGCTGAAGACTTCGGCCCAGGTCGCTTCGCCCTCTGCGGATTCCGCTGCCACTTGGGCCTCAACGTCGGCAAGCTCCTTGTCAACGTCGGCAGGCTCCGTCACCTTGGCGAGCGAGGCGCGGGCCTTGTCCTTGCGGCCCATCTTCACAAACCAGCGCGAGGACTCTGGTACGAGCATCACGCCAATGATCAGCAGGACGCCAGGGATTGCGGCGAGCAGGAACATCGTCCGCCACTGGGTCGAGTTCATCAGGTCGCTGACGAGGTAGGCCAGGAAGATCCCGAAGGTGATTGCAAGCTGGTAGGTGGAAACGATCCGTCCGCGGATCCGGCGTGGCGCCATTTCCGCCGCATAGAGCGGGGCGATGACTGAAGCAAAGCCGATGCCGAAGCCGGTAATCAGGCGGCCGACCACGAGAATCTCAACGCCGGAAGAGATCGACTGGATGATCGCGCCGGCAATGAACAGCAGCCCCGCGGTCAGCAGCACCGGGCGACGACCGAAGTGGTCTGCCGACATTCCCGCTACGAGCGCGGCGAGAAGCGCGCCGAGGGTGACCCATGAGGTAATGATCTGCTTGGCGCCGACTCCGACGTCGAAGCTGTTGCCGATCCCCTTCAGTGCACCGGCGATGACACCCTGGTCGTAGCCGAACAGCAGGCCGGCGAAGAAGGTCACAAGCGCGATCAGGAGCACCCACTTGCGCACGGACTTGCTGCGCTGCTGGTCTACCTGCGGATCTGACGGTGCTGTCTGCGGAACGGACACTTGCTCTCCCCCGATTGGCTTACGGGCTCAAAGCTAGAGCCGATGCCGGTCGAAAACAACCTGCTGCCCGGGCGGCCGCCGTAATCAGCGCAGTGCGAGCCCGTGGTCGCCCAGCACCAGCGCCAGATCCTCGATTCGGTCCTGACCCCAGAACTGCTCGCCTTCGAAGACCAGGACGGGAACACCCCAGTGGCCGATGTCGACCAGCTCATCGGTATTTGCCTCAACCCGGGCCGCGATCGCAGGGTCCTTCAGCGCAGCCAGGCAGCCCTGCCAATCGAGGCCGGCCCGCTCGCAGATGGCCTGCAGCCCGGCGTCGGTCGCCGGGTCGGTCGCCTCAGCCCAGATCGCCTGAGAGGCGGAGAGCACGAATTCGCGTGCGCGACCCTCGTCAATCGCATGTTCGGAGACGGCAAGAGTGCGGGTTGCGCCCTCTCCGAGCGGGTCGTGGATCCGGCCGAACGGCATGCCGAGGCGGTCTGCCTCGCGCTTCACGTCGCGCAGCGTGTGAAGGCGCTTTGCGGTCGGCACCGACTCGCCGCGCATCATCATGGGAATTACTCCGCGGAAGCGAAGGTCAATCTCAAAGTCGTCGGCCAGAGCAAATGCGCGCGGGCCAGAGAGGTACGAGTACGGGCTGCGGAAGGAGTAGAAGTAGTCAACGCGCGGGGCAGCCATCACTTCGCCCTCCATCCGAGTTCGTCGAGCCAGTCGGCAACCTGCTCCGACCGGTCCTGCGCAAAGAACCAGCGGCCCGCGATCCATGCAGCGGGAGTCTCGTAGGGGCCGCGTCGCTTCATCAGCTTCTCATTGGCAACCACTGCGGATTCGCCGCCGGGCTGAGGCGGAGCACCGAACGCACCGACCCAAAGCGCCTCGAAGGTCTTCTTGTCGACCTCCCCGTTGCTTTCGAACCAAAGCATCCTGCAGGCATCGACGCAGAACCTCGTCAGCGATGGACCGCGAGGCGCAA
>WLNX01000043.1 GCA_009699565.1 Actinomycetota bacterium
ATGGCTGCCGGCAATGACTCCACCAAGGCCACGTACTGCTCGGCGATGCATGCGCTGATCGAGCATCCTGACGAGCGCGCCAAGCTGCTCGCCGACATCGGGCTAGTGCCTTCGGCCGTAGAAGAGTCGCTGCGGATGTTCCCTGCGTTTGCGCACTTCCGCCGCACCGCTACGCGTGACGTTGAGATCGGCGGCCGAACGATCGAAGAGGGCGACCGCGTTGCGCTCTGGTACATCTCGTCTAACCGTGATGAGTCGGTCTATGACGAGCCAAACCGGTTTGACGTAGAACGCAACCCGCAGCACCAAGCGTTCGGTGCCGGCGGCCGCCACTTCTGCCTCGGCGCGGCGCTTGCCAGGCTTGAGCTGCGGCTCCTGATCGAGGAGACGCTTAAGCGTTATCCAAGCCTTGAATTCGCTGGGCCGGTCAGCTGGGTTCAGTCCGGTTTCGTCAACCAGATTAGAACGCTGCCCGTGCGGGTTGCCGGTCCCTGAAACGGCTCTGATGGGTGACGGCTGCGCTCCAGCCGGAGCGTCTCAAAGCAAGCCTTGAGCCTTCATACTTCGTGCTCGAATGAAACTGGCGATTGTTGGAACAGGAGTAGCGGGGCTCTACTGCGCCCACCTGCTGGACGAGGCGCACGAAGTAACGCTTTTCGAGGCCGATCCAAGACCGGGCGGTCACGTCAACACGGTCGAATTCGAACATGCTGGCGAGCGCCATGCGATCGACACCGGCTTCATCGTCCATAACGACCGCAACTACCCGCTTCTCACAAGCCTCTTCCGCGAGCTCGGTGTCGCCACCCAGCCGAGCGAGATGAGCTTCTCGGTTTCAGACCAGCGCAGCGGGCTTGAGTACAAGCCAAGCAACCTCAACTCGCTCTTCGCCCAGCGGCGCAACATCGCTCGCCCGGCGTTCTACTCGCTGATCTCCGACATCGTTCGCTTCAACCGGGCGGGCCGCCGCCTCGTCGCCCAGCCCGATGATGATGGCTCACAGTCGCTGGAGCAGTTCATCGCTCAGCTCGGCCTATCGCGGGCATTTCGTGATCACTTCCTGGTGCCGTTCGGTGCCTCGGTCTGGTCGGCCGACCCAAGCAGTTTCCTGCAATTCCCTGCACGGTCGTATCTGCGGTTCATGGACAACCACGGACTGCTCGGGCTGACCGGTCACCCGCAATGGCGGACTATCACTGGAGGGTCGCAGCGGTACGTGGATGCTCTGCTCGCACGATTTAGCGGCCAGCTGCGCTGCTCCACGCCAGTTGAGCGGCTGAGCCGCCTCGACAACGGCCGCGTTGACGTTGCCTTCTCTGGGGGCCGGGAAGAGTTTGATGGCGTCATCGTCGCCGCCCACGCCGACCAAGCGCTGTCGCTACTAGCCGAGCCGACGCCCAGCGAACGCGAGCTGCTCGGAGCGATCCGGTTCCAGCCCAACCGCGCAACGCTCCACACCGATGACCGGCTGCTCCCGCGAGAGCACCGAGCGCGCGCAGCGTGGAATTACTTCGTGCCAACCGAGAGCAGCGGCCGCGCGACTCTGAGCTACTCGATGAATCGACTCCAAGCGATCGACTCTGAGCATCAGTTCATCGTCACGCTCAATAGCGACGAGCGGATTGACCCAGAACGCGTTATCGCAAGCTTCGATTACTCACACCCGGTCTACGACGGCCCGTCGGTGGCCGCGCGAGCTCGGATTGCGGAACTGCAAGGAACCGGAAACATTTACTACGCGGGTGCGTACTGGGAGGATGGCTTCCATGAGGACGGGGCTAGAAGCGCGGCGCAGGTGGCGGCGCGGCTGATGGAGCGGCCGTGACCGCGAGCGCGCTTTATGTGGGCACGGTTCAGCATCGCCGGACTGCGCCGGCGCTCAACCAGTTTCGCTACCGCGTATTCATGGTCTACCTGGACCTTGACGAGATGCCGCGGCTGTTCGACCGGCTTCCGGGCTGGTCGGCGCGCCGACCAGCGCTGGTGCGCTTCCGCCGTGAGGATTACTTTGACGGGGCGACTACTCCGCTAGCCGAGGCCGTGAGGGATCTGGTCTGCGATCGGATTGGCCGTCGACCGACAGGCCCCGTTCGGCTGTTGACCAATCCACGGATCGCTGGCTACGTCTTCAATCCGATCAGCCTCTACTGCATCCTTAAATCGGAAAGCGAAGAGCTCGATGTCTTGGTCCTGGAGGTCACAAATACCCCTTGGGGTGAGCGGTGCTGGTACGTGCTTGAGGGCCCTCAGCTGGACGGCGCTCGCTTTCCCAAAGAGATGCATGTCTCTCCATTCGTGGAGATGGGGATCGACTACCGACTGAGCTTTGATCGGCCGGGCGACTCGCTTAACCTACGGCTCGAAGTACTCGAAGGAGACGAACTAGTGCTCGATACATCACTCACATTGGCTCGCAGCCCGCTCAACGCAAGAACTGCCGTTGGGCAGCTTCTCCGTCACCCGCTCATGACCTTCCGCGTGACGGCTGCAATCCATTGGCAGGCCTTGAAGCTGTGGATTAAGCGGGTGCCCTTCGTCCCGCACCCTGCGAAGCCCGAGGCAGATCGATGATCGCGGCCGACCGCGCGGCGCGGAGGGTTATCTTCGCCGCGCTCCGCAGGCTCGAAGGCGGCCGATTGACGATCGTCGAGGGGGCACGACGCACGACCTTCGGAGTAGATCGGGCCGATTCCTACGGGCGGGCTCCGGTGGACTGCGTTATTCGAGTTAACGACAGGCGTGTATACCGACGTGTGCTGCGCGAATCGTCGGTCGGCCTTGGAGTTTCGTTCGCGGAAGGCTGGTGGGAAACCGACGACCTCACAGAGACGCTTCGCCTGCTCAGCCGCAATGTTCGCCGCGCCGATCCGTTGCTTGGCCGAATACGCAGTCTGACCGGCCCGGTCGCCGATCCAATCCGTGCGCTGCGCCCCGCCGACCGCGAACGTGACCGCATCAACATTGGCGCCCACTATGACCAGGGGAACGAGTTCTTCGCCCTCTTCCTTGACCCGACGATGATGTACTCGTGCGCGATTTTTCCGCACTCGGCGAGCACGCTCGAGGAGGCGTCGGTCGAGAAGCTTGAGCAGATCTGCCGTCGCGCGCAACTGAGCGCCGAAGATCATGTACTCGAGATAGGTACAGGGTGGGGCGGCTTTGCTGTGCATGCGGCATCGCTCTACGGCTGCCGCGTGACAACAACGACGATCTCGCGCGAGCAATATGAGTTCGCGACCGAGCGCGTTCGTGAGGCGGGGCTGGAGGACCTCGTCACTGTGCTCTTTGAGCACTACCGAGATCTTGACGGTCAGTTCGACAAGCTCGTCTCGATTGAGATGATCGAAGCAGTTGACTGGCGCGAGTACGACGACTTCTTTGCCTCCTGCGCGCGGCTACTCAAGCCGAACGGACTTTGCACACTTCAGGCGATTACGGTCCCCGGCCAGCGTTTTGAGCGCTCTAAGAATGTTCAGGATTTCATCAAGGCCGTGATCTTCCCGGGAGGGTGCTTGCCTTCAGTTGAGGCGATTCTCAGCTCGACGGCGCGGGCGACGGACTTTGACCTAATTGACCTTGACGACATCGGCCTTCACTACGCCGAGACTCTGCGGCGATGGCGCAGCGCGCTACTTGCGAACCGTGACAAGCTCGAGCAGCTTGGCTTCGATGACGTGGCAGCCCGCGTTTGGGAATTCTACTTCTGCTACTGCGAAGCCGGGTTTGACGAGCGCGTAATCAGCGACGTTCAGCTGGTCTTGGCGCGGCCAGGTTTTGTTGCGTCGTCATCGCCCGAAGGTCCCTAGGGAAGGAGCCCGTGGGCGACGGCCCACTGAACAAGGCCTACTCGCCGCTGGCTCGCTGCGCCAGCTTGAAGGCGGACAGCCTCCCGCCGCGATAGTCTCGCGGGCGTGAGCAACCTGCCCCTAGCCGCCGACGCGCTGACGCTTGCCCGCTGGCAATTCGCAACGACGACGCTCTACCACTTCATCTTCGTGCCGCTGACCCTGGGCTTGGCTCCAGTTGTCGCCTACATGCAGACCAAGTGGTACCGCACGCGCGACGAATCGTGGCTGCGGCTGACCAAGGTCTTCGGCGCGCTGCTGCTGATCAACTTTGCGATCGGCGCCGCCACAGGGCTGCTGCAGGAATTCCAGTTCGGGATGAACTGGTCGTCCTACTCGCAGTTTGTTGGCGACGTCTTCGGATCGACGCTGGCGCTTGAGGGGCTGGTCGCCTTCATGCTGGAATCCACCTTCATCGGCCTCTGGGTCTTCGGCTGGGGGAGGCTCTCCGAGAAGATGCACCTCGCGACGATCTGGCTCGTCGTAGCCGGCACTTGGCTGTCGACGACCTTCATCCTGATGGCCAACTCGTGGATGCAGAACCCGGTCGGTTACAGCATCGACAAGGTCACCGGCCAAGCCCGAATGGTCAACCTCTGGGAAGTGGTCACAAACAAGATCGCGATCTGGGCTGTATTCCACACGCTGCTCGCCTCGCTGATGGTTGCCGGCTTCCTGCTACTTGGAGTCGCCTGCTGGCACATCCTCAAGGGCCGCAACATCGAGCTCTTCCGGCCGGTCGTGAAGCTCGGCCTGCTCATAGCGATCCCGGCGTCGGCGCTGACGCTGCTCGTCGGCAGCGAGTTCGGCGTCGCCCTGACCGGCCCGCAGCCGATGAAGATTGCGGCCGCCGAGGCGCTCTGGAACAGCGAGCAGCCCGCTTCGTTCTCGCTCTTCCAGGTCGGTGGCTTCTCTGTCGATGACCAGAAGCCGTCGTTCGCGATCGAAATTCCATACCTGCTCTCGTTCCTCGCCACCAACACCTTCACGGGCAAGGTCGAAGGGATGAACCAGGTCCAAGCGGCCGAGCAGGCCAAGTACGGGCCGGGCAACTACATCCCCGACGTGAAGCTCGCGTACTGGTCGATGCGCGGGATGGCCTACATCGGCTCGCTTTCGATGATGATTGCTCTGCTCGGCGGCTTCCTCTACTGGCGAGGCACGCTAGAACAGTCGCGCTGGTTCCTGAAGGTCGCGGTCGGAGGAATCGCACTGCCGTTCGTGACTGCGCTGATCGGATGGATCTTCACCGAGACGGCGCGCCAGCCGTGGGTGGTCTACGGGGTGCTCAAGACGGCCGACGGCCTCTCGAAGTCGGTCGGAAGCGGCGAGATCATCGCCAGCCTCACTGCCTTCATGCTGCTCTACATAGGGATCGGAGTCACGGCCTTCATCCTGATGCGCCGCTACGCGATCCTTGATCCGCCGGCGATTGACGTGCCGGAGTCCGAAAAAGCCGACGCCGTTCCGGCTTACTGACCATGAGTCTTGCCGAACTATGGTTCTTCGTAATCGCGGGCCTCTGGTCCACCTATCTCGTGCTCGAAGGCTTTGACTTCGGCGTTGGCATGATGATGGGAATTGCCGGGCGCAATGAGGAAGAGCGCGGCGAGATGATCGAGACGATCGCCCCGGTCTGGGACGCCAACGAGGTTTGGCTCCTGGTCGTCGGTGGGATCACGTTCGCATCGTTCCCGGCTTGGTACGGGACGTGGCTGGAAGGGGCGTACCTCGGCCTCGTCGTTCTGATCATTGCCCTACTGCTGAGAGTCATCTCGTTCGAATGGCGCGAACGCGTCCACCCGCGCTGGCGCAAACTCTGGTCGGCGATCAACATCGGCGCCAGCACGCTCGCGCCGATTATCTGGGGCGTTGTGCTCAGCGCGCTGCTGGCAGGGCTGCCGATCATCGGCTCGGCCCGCGTCGGCGAGAATCGCTACCTCGGCAACATCTTTGACTTCTTCAACGTTTACACGATCCTTGGCGGGCTCTCGCTCGCCGCCCTCTTCGCCTTTCACGGCGCGCTCTTCCTCTCGATTCGGCTCGACGGCGAGCTCGGCGAGCGGGTCCGCGAGCGGATCGTGAAGTTGGACTACCGCCATCTGCTTCCCAACCTGATGCTGCCGGCGCTGCTGCTCACCGCGGCGTTCCTGATAGCAACGCCGTTTGTCGCCCACTCCAACAACGCCCGCAGCTTTGTCCCCGTCGCGATTCCGGCGCTGCTTGGGCTGATCGCGCTTGTCGCGGCGGTCGTCTGCGCCCAGCGCGGCCAGTTCGCAAAGGCCTTCGTCTGCACAATCGCAACGATCGTCGGATGGGTCGCGACGCTGTTTATCGGACTCTTCCCGCGGATCATCGTGTCGACACAGTCGCTCGGAGATTCGATCACGATCGAGAACGCCGGCTCGTCGCACTACACGCTCGTCGTTATGACGGTCGCCGGAGTGGTGATGATCCCCGTGATCATCCTCTACCAATGGTGGGGCTTCAGGACACTGATGGCAAGGCTCGGGCGCGGCACGCTGCCTTGGAGCTCGAGCTAACGCAGCCAGCAGCTCCTAGCGGGGGATACGAGGCCACGCAGCCGAGCATGGTCGACGCTTTCCCGACGATGCGCAGCGCTCAAGGAGTCCAGCACCGACAGCGGGATAGGCCGGCTTGCGCGCGCCAAGATCATCGAGCAGCAGTGGCCGGTTGGGTGCTGTCCCGCGGGTCAGTCCGTAGCTGTCGAGCCAGCTGTCTGCATCGCGCTGACCCCACACGGTCAAGCCAGTGCATGCCTTCGACTTGCCGCAGGCGCTCGCGATCCTCCGGTAGATCGCTGCCTGGGCGGCCAGCGGATCTGGTTCCGAGGCCAGCAGCGGTAGTCGAACATCAAGCTCCGTGATTTCGACCTTCACTCCAAGCTTGCCGAGTGCATCGATGTAGCGCTTCAACGAGCTAGTGCTCGAAGGGAAGTTCGGACTCTTGACGCCAAGCATTGCGTGGGTCTGAAGTCCAACACCGTCCAGCGGAACCTTTGCCTTCTTCAGGCGCCGGACTAGGGCCAGCAGGGCGTCCGATTTTGGGTCACCGATCCGTGCGTCCCAGAGCAGCTCGTTCAAGAACAGCTTGGCCTTCGGGTCAGCCTTGTGGGTAAGGCGGAAGGCGTCGGCGATGTAGCTCTCGCCGAGTGTCGTGTAGAAGATGTTCTTTGGCGTGAACGCCGTGTCCTGCGTGTCATAACCAGCCCCGAACAGCTTCAGTGGCTCGTTCACGACGTCATAGATCGCAACTTTTCCGCGGTAGCGCCCTACGACGGTGTTGACTCGGTCCTTCATCAGCTGGCGGAGGGTCGCCGCCGGGTCTGACGAACTCGCCAGTGACTGCGTGACCCACTGCGGCATCTGAATGCGATGCCAGAAGAGGTTGTGAGCGCGCAGTCGCACCTTGGCCGCCAACGCCCAGTTAACGAGCGCGTCGGTTTGGTCGAAACGCGTGACTCCCTGCGTCCGTGACATCTGGTCCCACTTGAATGCGTTTTCGCTTGTCGCGGCGTTGAAGTTGGCACGCGCGTCGCTGAGTTCGGTCGCTGACATCTCACTCGAGATCGCCGTTCCTACAAAGATTCCGCTCTCTCTGGCCACTTGAGCAAGGCTGCATCCGGTCCCATTGCTGGGGCACCTGGTCGCCGCCAGCGAAGCGGAAGCGGACCCGGCAAGAATGCTCGCTGCTGCCAGCGCGGCACTGAAGAACTTGATTGACCGCATCCCATAATCCTAGGTCATCTCGAGCGGGCCGGAGCCGGTATCGGCCTTTGGCTGCGGAGCGAGGCCGTCTATAAGGTGTGGGGATGACAACCGTCGCCGCTGAGGTCAACGCAGATGACCTGCCATCACCGCTGAAGGCGATCGCACTAACGATCCCGTTTGCGCTGCTTGGCTCGGTCGTAGCGACGCTCTTCCTGTTCATCGAGGAGCATCTGCTGACTGTTGTCTGGACCGACCTGCCGAAGGCGCTCGGAATGAGCGAGCCGGCATGGTGGCTTGTGATGCTGCTGCCGTTGGTGGGCGCTGGCATCGTGATGATCGCTTGGAAGCTGCCCGGCAGGACCGGCGGCGGCCCGCTCGAGGGACTCCACTTCGATGTCCGCCCGGACACTTTCGCGTCGGTAATCCTCGCCGCCTTCGGCACGTTGATCTTCGGGATGGTGCTGGGCCCGGAAGCGCCGCTGCTGGCCTGCGGCACGGCGGCGGGGGCATTCGTACTGCGCCGCCAGCCCGACGCGGTGATGAAGTTCGGGATGCTGATGACCGCCCTGGCGGCGATCGCGGCGATCTTCGGCAATCCCGTAGTCGTCGTGCTGATGCTGGCCGAGTTCGCTGCGCTGGGGATGATCCCGGCGGCGGCGCTGATGCCCGGCTTCGTGGCGCTGGGAGTTGCCTACGTGGCGGAAACCGGAGTGGGCCGGTGGTCGGGGCTGGGCCACGCCACTCTTGCCGTCCCCGGGCTGCCGCAGTTCACCTCGCTTTCGGTGACCGACCTGCTGGTGGGCCTTGGGGCGGGTGTCGTGGCTGCAGCCGCCACGCTGGTGGCACGCAAGATTGGTGAGCGCGTCGCACTGGGAGCGAAGCGGAACCCCTACATCGTGCTGCTGGCGGCCGCGCTCGTCACCTCGGTCCTGGCGATCGCGGTGCGTGAAGCAACCGGAGGATCAATCAACCTCGTGCTGTTCAGCGGCCAGCCGGGAATGTCGGAGATGCTCACCGAGACTTCGCTGGGCGCCGTGATCCTGATTCTGGTCGCAAAGATGGTTGCTTACGGCGGCGCGCTCGGCGCCGGCTTCCGCGGCGGCCCGATCTTCCCGGCGGTATTCCTTGGCGTCGCGATTGCCGTTGGCGGCGTGATCCTGTTCCCCGCGGCGTCGCTGACGGGCCTCGTCGTCGCAGCAGTGGCGGCAGCGGTCACGGCAACTCTGCGCGCTCCGTTCACCGCCGCCGTTCTGGCCCTGATGCTCGCGACTCAAGCGGGCGCCGCAAACGCGGCCGCTCTGGCGATATTCGGCGCGGCGATTGGTTTTGTCCTGCGCGCCGCGCTGGACAAGTGGGAGGCGGACCGCAGGCCGTCAAGCCTGCAGCCCGCCTCCGACTCCTAGTAGTCCCAGGTTGATGTGCGGCAGGCCCGGCCGACAGGGCAGGGGTTGACGATCGAGCCGTTCGGCTTCAGGAAGTCGGACTTCTGTTGACGGGCCGCGGGTGACGAGCGCGGGCGGCTGTGCGGATCGCGACCCATCGTCGGCGTGATGGCCTCGATTGGGGCCGGCGGGTTGCCGATGCCGCCAGCGTCATCGAACACGCTGTCCTCAAGGCAGGCTGTCAGGATCCCGCTGATCCGGCATGGACCGGCATCCCAGATGACGAGCCCGGAGCCCTTGGCGTTCGCGCTCGTGGTGGCCGGAATCGACCACAGCGGCGTGACATCGAACGAACGTCCGGCGTCATATGCCGGGAAGCGGCCTGAAGCGCCGATTGTTCGTGCGGCGTTCTCGGCTGAGACCTGCGCGACCTGATGATCGCCGAGGGCGACGTGCATCAGCACCTGGTGCTTCGGCGTTCCCTTCAACGGATCGTTGGTGATGTGGTGGGCATAACCGTTGTTCTCGCCGCGATCCCAGAGGTTCTGGATGATTGTCAGCAGGATCGTCCGCTCAAGGCGGCTCGCGTAGGCCGGCTTGAAGACCGACTCGTAGGTCTTGAAGTCGGTGCTGCGTGGAAGCAGCACGCTGTAGTTCATTCCGACAACACCGAGCACCGCACGCTTGAAGTCAGGCGAAAGCGCGGTCAGCGCACCGCCGAGAATTCCGCCCTGACTGTTGCTGTCGTAGTACAGCTCGCTCTTGTCGATTACCGACGCTCCGGCGCCATTCTTGAAGTCGGCTGAGGCAGGGAATCCGCCAGCGTTGATCATCAGGCGGCCAAGGTAGAGCTCATTGAGCAGTCCCTGCTGCAGACGGTCGGCCATTGAGCTGAAGTTCGACATGTCCTTCAGCAGCCGGATTGCATTGAAGACGTCTCCGTTCGACATGCCGATCTCGGGTGTGGCGCAGAACATCATGTTGTGCTCGCTTGCCATGTCGTCAACGTTGCCGGCGTCGATTTCGCTTGGGCTGCCAAGCAGCCCGTGGCCGTAGAGCGACGGGCGCGCGGGCGAAGTGAGCGCTGCGCGCGGGATGCGGCAGATGAACTCGGCCTGCATCGTCCCCTGCTGAATAGGAATCGAGTCGAACTTGCCCTTCTTCGACTTGGCGTAGGTCATCACGCCGCCTGCTGCGCAGCCCTTGGTCAGGAAGCAGGGGACGGTGTACGTGCCCTTGATCTGCTTAGCGATCCGCGGGTTGTCGCCCTCGGTGTAAGTCTCACGGCTTGTGATCGTGTAGGTAGGAGCTTTGCCGGCAACCTTCCCGTCAGCGAGGTTCTTGTCGCCGAGGGCCGCAAACGCCTTGTCGCGCATAGAAAGTGCCCGCTCGCTGAGATTGCGCTCGCTGGCAACGGTGAAGTCCCAAGTCAGGTAGAGC
>WLNX01000044.1 GCA_009699565.1 Actinomycetota bacterium
CCCCACGGGAGTTCAGATCGCGGGGCGAACCTATGAGGATGAAACCGTCTTCCGGATCGGTGCAGCCTTGGAGCGGGTGCGGCCTTGGCTGGACTCGCCGGCCGGCAGACCGTCCGCAATCTACTGAACCAGACTCCGCCCAAGCGAGCGCGCGAACCGGCGAACAGTTCTTAGAGCGAGCCTGCGTCAAGCGTCTGGTTCACCAGCAGATCGGCCTCTACGTTCTGCTCGCGGCGCACGCAGCGAATCGACCATGAATCGAACTCCCCCAGAGCCTGCTTGGCCTCGGCGAAGAGAGGCTTCATGTCGACGTGCTTGACCTTGTATCGGCCGTTCAGCTGATGAGCGATCAGCTCGGAATCGTTGACCAGTTCGAGTTCGGTCGCCCCGAGCTCCTTGGCGAGCGCCGCCCCGATCAGAACGGCCCGGTATTCGGCGACATTATTGGTCGCATCTCCAATCAGCTCGCCCCTTTCGCCAACGATCTCCCCGTCCGAGTCGGACGCGACCGCCGCAGCCGCGGCGGGACCTGGGTTGCCGCGTGAGCCCCCATCGACATGTACGGTCAGCTTCACTGTGACTCGACCGCCGAGTGGAGTCTGCCCTGCGAATCAGCGACAGCGTTGGGGACGCGATCCCGCTCTTCAAGTTCCTCCAGTTCCGATCCCTGATCTATGAGACGGGCTCCGGCTCCTTCGTCCGCCAGATCGACCTCGTAGCGATACCAGGACAGGTCCCAGGCGACGATCACGGAGACGATGCTGCCCTCGCGCACCGATGGCCGCACGCTGACTACCGGGGCGCCGAGCGTCCGTGCGAGGCTGGCCACGGTCCGAGGATGCGGGCCTGCGTTGAAGACACCAAGGGCTCGGGCGCCTTTCATGTCGGCGTGCGTTGGAACTGCCCGCACGGCACGCTCGTTTACCTCTAGCTGAGGACTTGGCGGCAGATCAAACTCGCTGCGCTCCTGCGTGCCGGGCTGATCTGCGACGGCGTCTTCATCGATCGCCGCCAGCTCATCTGTCTCGCCGATCAGCGACTCGGCTTCGGGCGGGACGAGAAGTTCGGCTTCTTCCGGCTCGCGGCGGCGAGTAATGCGGCTGGCCAGCGACCGTGAAGGCATCCGCATGTTCCAACCCACTCGGCCGCTTGCTGGAGCCTGGTCGCCCGACTCGCGCATCCAACCCTGCTGCGTTGCCCTCTGGGTGCATAGTTCGCAGACGATTCGACGCTGACCGCCGTGGAGAAAGACGTCGTGGCGCTCGCCGCTGAGCAGATTGCGGTGACAGACATCGCACAGTTCCGGTTCGCGGATGGTCGATATTTGACGGACATTCACGATCAGGGACGGTAGCGCGGCATTGCCGATACGGCGAGGGCCTCCGCTCAAGCTCGCGGGTGGCTGCTGCTGTAGGCGCTCCGCAATCGGGCTGCCTCGACACGCGTGTAGATCTGCGTGCTTGAAAGATGCTCGTGTCCAAGGAGCTCTTGAATCGCGCGCAGGTCTGCGCCGCCATCGAGCAGATGAGTGGCGAACGAGTGGCGCAGCGCATGCGGGTGGACTCGCCCGGGCAGCTCCGCAGCGCGAGCCCACAACCGCAGCCGCCTGCGCACATCCGAGCTCTGCAGCCGGCGCCCAGACTTTGACAGGAAGAGCGCTGATTCCTCGCGGCCGCTCGTGAGAGCAGGCCGCGCACGTTCGAGGTAGGAAGCAAGCGCGAGGCGCGTGTACTCGCCAAGCGGAACAATCCTCGTCTTTGAACCCTTGCCCTCAACGCGAATCTGCTCCTCGTCGAAGTCAATCGAATCGACGCTTGCGCTAACGAGCTCCTCGGCTCTCAGCCCCGACCCGTAGGCGAGCTCTATTAGGGCGCGATCCCTGACCTCCAATGCGGTGCTGGCGGGGATGCGGTCTAGCAGTGCCGCGAGCTCGCTGCGCTTGAGCACCCGTGGCAGCTTTGCCGCGGCCTTCGGGGCGGTGACCAGCTCAGCAGGGTTCTGTTCGACGAGCCCGTGTTCGAGCAGCGTCCTGAAGCAGGCCCGCAGCGCCGCCAACTTTCGGGCGATGCTCGCCGGAGCGAGCTCTCGCTCGCTGCATGAGGCGGCATAACGTCTGAGCTGGCGCGCGTCTACCTCAATCGGTTCGAGCCCGATGTCCATCGCCCAACGCGCAAACTGGCTGAGATCGCTGGCGTACGCGCGCGCGGTTTGCTGGGCGCTGCCCCGCCGGTGGAGGTCGTCGGCGACCAACTCCAGGGCCTGCGTCCAACCCGCGCTGAGCGGCGGGATCGTATCCTCGGTGGCTATGGCGCTCTTCTTCATAAATACAGAGTCCGGTCAGGCCTCAACTGCGGCAGGTCTCGACGCCGACGGTATCTGCACCCTGGGCGAAGATCCGCCACGGCCTTGGCACAAGCTCCAAGGGTCGAGTGACGCCACCACTATGTGGTACGCCGTCATGCGCAAGCGGGAGAAGGGAATAGTTCTTGGATCGTTGGTCTTTCGCCAGAGCGACCACCATGCCCTTCTCTGTGAACAGGGCTGGGAAGAAATTCCCTTGGCCGAGATACGCGGTCGCGAAAGCGACCGGGGGCCGTCTCCGATCTAAGCGATGAAGACTGGCGTCCCAACGCTGACGCGGTCATAGAGGTCAATCACGTCAGGGACTGCCATTCGTACGCACCCGTGGGAGGCGGCCGATCCCAGAGAGCCCGGATCGCCGGTTCCATGAATCCCCGCCCCGGCAGCGATTCCCATCCAGCGCGCTTTAATCGGGTTGGTCGGTCCGGGTGGAATTGACTTGCCGGCCAGATCTCCCGCCCAGTCGCTGTTTGGTACGTGCCAGACAGGGTCGACCTGCTTGTCTTGGATTGAATAGAGACCAGCGGGGGTTTCCAACCCCGCCTGCCCGACGGCGATCGTGTAGGTCTTCACCGGCTTGAGGTCCTTGAACAACGTCAGCTTGAAGTTGGACCGATCAACGGTGATGAGGACGGGGTACTTTGACGCCAGCTGGCCGGTAGTGATCTTCGGCTTGATCACCTTGACCGTCGCGGGCACGACATGGCTTGCTCCCGGCGTAGTCAGAGCCTCTTTGATCGCGCGTCTGAGCTGCGGCCTGCGAACGGCAACGCCGCGCTGGGATGGAACCGGGGCCACCGCGGTGACGGTGAAGCTCAGAGCGGCATCCTTGGCCTTTCGGTCAACGTCCTTGGCTACCTCGTTGACCAGATCGTTGACGGCTGGCCGCGAGTACTGAACTTCCGGGGTTACGGTTGCGTCAACCGATGTACCGGACAGCTTGCGGTACGCGCGAACAACGAAGTTCGCCTGATTGCTCTTCGCGAGCGCCGCGTCGACGCTTCCGTCGATGTTGACGGCAACCTTTGACTGCCCAGGCCCCATTCTCCACTCGCGCGTCCCGCGGGTCACCGTGACCGGTGTTTCGAGCTCGCCAAGCAGATCCTGCTGGAGCTTCGCCTTGGCCTGCTGCGCACTAAGTCCGCCGACGTCGACCGACCCGACCTTTACGCCGTCGGCGATCGTCTGCGATGTCGCACTGTCATACGCGAGCGCTCCGCCAACGAGCAGGACGAGGAATGCGACGAACGTGACCAGTGGAATTGCATACTTGCGTGGCATCAGATCGCCCTGTGTTCAAGATAGGGGCCGCCGGCTGACGGCGCGCTGATTATCTTCGCCGCGCCGGGCGTTCTCCCTTCCCGGGAGTGCTAACCGGCGAGGATCGGTTCGAGCAGAAGGCCCAGCCCAGCCCAATCGTCGGCGCTCGTGATGCTCGCCGAGTTGCAGACCTCGGCATTCCACGGATGGAGGATCGTGGCGCCCAGAATCCCCTCGGAAAGAGCACTCTGCAGGTTCACGGGACTGTCGTCTACGAGCAGATCGATGCCGAGCTCGCGGCAGCGTGTGATCTTGTCGTACGAGCAGTAGAGCTCGTCGTACTGGAGGCCAATTGAGTCGAGCCAGCGCTCAGTCGGGGCGGCGGCCGCGACGTCGCGGTGGCTCGTGATGTGGATGAAGTGACCATCCCGGGCCCAGCCGTTGACCACTTCGACCGCTCCTGGGTACGGCTCGGCGGCGCTGATCCATTCCTCACTGTGCGTCTCGGCGATTGTCTCGGCAATCTGTTCGTTCTCGAGCTGCCTGATGCCCCACGTCTTCTGCATCTCATAGGGCAGTTCGACTCCGTAACGGCGCCGCACCACCTCGGCCAGCTGCTCCCAATAGTGGTGGAGGGTCGAATCGATGTCGATTGCGATCCGCATCGCGCGCGATCAGATCTTCCCGTCAACAAGCGTGACGGCGCCTTCGGAAGCGCTGCCAACCTGGTCGGCGTACTTCGCGAGCACCCCGGTGCGATCGGGGTTCGCTGGAGGCACGTAGGCCGCGACGCGCTCGTCGATCTCGGCGACGGTCAGGTCGACGTCGATGCTGCGCTTGTCGACATCGATCGTGACGCTGTCGCCGTCGCGGACGGCGGCGATCGGCCCACCGCGGAACGCTTCTGGTGCCACGTGCCCAGCCATGAAGCCGTAGGTCGCGCCGGAGAAGCGCCCGTCCGTTAGCAGCGCCACGTCCTCGCCAAGCCCAGCCCCGTTGATCGCTGCCGTCACTGCCAGCATCTCGCGCATTCCTGGTCCGCCCGCCGGTCCTTCGTTGCGGATGATGACGACGTCACCCTTCTCAATCTGTCCGCTGGTGACCGCTTCCATTGCCAGCTCCTCGCTCTCAAAGACGCGGGCCGGGCCCTGATGGTGGCGACGCTCGTGGCCGACCAGCTTGACCACGCACCCCTCCGGAGCAATGTTTCCGCGCAGGATCGCGAGACCGCCCGATGCCTTGACGGGATCAGACAGGGGCCTGACGACCTTCTGGCCCTCCGCCTCGGTTGCCCTCGCTGCCTCCTCGCCGATCGTCTTCCCCGTGACCGTCGGCGCGTCCTCGTGAAGCAAACCGGCCTCGAGCAGTCTGTTGGCAACAAGCGGCACTCCGCCGGCCCTGTAGAGGTCAACTGCGACGTACTTGCCTCCTGGCTTCAGGTCGCAGAGCAGCGGGGTTGCCTCGCTGATGCGGTCGAAATCGTCAATGTCGAGCTCGACCTTTGCCTCCCGCGCCAAAGCGAGCAGGTGGAGCACTGCGTTTGTGGATCCTCCGCTAGCCGCAACTCCGGCGATCGCGTTCTCGATCGACTTGCGTGTGATCAGGTCGCTCGGCTTTACGCCCCGGCGCAGCACATCCATCACCAGCTCGCCAATCTGGAAGGCAACGTCGGCCTTCGTCGTGTCCTGGGCCGGGACCATCGCCGAGCCCATCGGCGAGATCCCCATGATCTCGTAGGCCATCGCCATCGTGTTGGCCGTGAACTGACCACCGCAGGCTCCGGCTCCGGGGCTGGCGACCCCTTCCAACTCATGCAGGTCTTCATCGCTCATCTTGCCTGCTGCATTGGCCCCGACAGCTTCGAAGACATCCTGGATCGTCACATCCCTGCCTTGGAAGCGCCCGGGCGGGATCGACCCGCCGTAGAGCATCACTGAGGGGACGTCGAGCCGCGCCAGCGCCATCACCGTTCCGGGAATTGTCTTGTCGCAGCCGGAAAGTGCGACGACACCGTCAAAGAGGTGTCCGCGGCCAACAAGTTCGATCGAATCGGCAATCACCTCGCGTGAGACGAGCGAGGTCTTCATGCCAGGCGTGCCCATCGTTATGCCGTCGGAGATTGCGATCGTGTTCAGCTCCATCGGCGTACCGCCAGCCGCGCGGATGCCTTCTTTGACCTTCGCCGAGAGCGCGCGCAAGTGAAAGTTGCAGGGCATCGTTTCGATCCAAGTCGACGCGACTCCGATGATCGGCTTTGCGAGCGCCTCGTCGTCGTAGCCGATCCCCTTTAGATAGGCGCGCGCGGCAGCCCTCCCGGGACCTTCGGTCAGCGCTGCACTGCGGTGCTTCATGTCAAAGGTCGTTGAATCAGTCATCGGCAGGTCACTCGATCGGTTGGCTTGATGGACCCAGCGGCGAGGCTGGAGCAACGATTATGCCAGCAGGCAGGAAACTACCCGTCCACGGGCCTCCGCAATCAGCGGCGTCGGTAGCTGCCGTCATCGCGGCGCGAGAGCACACCGGCGAGCTCAAGCTCCGTGAGCGGGACGATCGCGTCGTCCAACGTGCTGCATTGCTCGGAGACAGCCGCGGCCGTCCTGGCCCCACGTGCAATCGCTTCCAAGACCGACAGCTGGGCTTCGCTGAAGCCCTCCTCCATGCGCGAACGGTCCTGCTCCTGCGACCGGGAAGTGGAATCGGCGAACCCCGCTCCGAGCAGATCGTCAAGCACGTCGCGGGCGTCCCTGACGAAGTTGGCGCCGTCGCGGAGCAGGGCGTTTGCACCGGCACTGTGCCACGAGCTCGGACTCCCCGGCACGGCGCCGACCGTGCGTCCGAGATCTGCTGCGATCTCCGCCGTGATCAGCGAACCCGACCTCTCCGCAGCCTCAACAACGACGGTCATCGATGTGATCGCGGCAATCACCCGGTTTCGTGCGGGAAAGGCCCAGCGGTAGGGAGAAGATCCGGGAGGAAGTTCGGAGACTACGACCGCGGCCTCACGCAGCTGTCCATGCATCTGCCTGCGGCGCGCGGGATATGGCCGCTCCGGGCCACACGCGAGCACCGCGACCGTCCGTGCGCCAGTGCTCAGAGCCCCCTCGTGAACGGCACTGTCGATCCCGAGGGCCATGCCGCTGACCACCGTGACACCGCAGAGCGACAACTGCCGACCCAGCTCGCAGGCCAAGTCAAGTCCGTCCGACGACGCTCGCCGGGAACCAACGATCGCCACCAGAGGACTTCCGTTTACGAGCAGCCGAAACCGCTCGATCGTTCCGACGAAGTGGAGCACGGCGGGCGGGTCCGGCAGCTCGTGCAGCCGGAGCGGATAGTCGCTGCTGTGAAGGCAGATCGCCCGCGCGCCGCATCGCTCCCAGCGGCTGCGCTCGAGAGCCGGGTTGAAGGCCTTCCACTGAGCCTCAATGCGTCCGCGCTCACGCCCTCCGACTGCAGCGACGAGCTGCTCGTCCGAGAGCGCCAGGACGCAGCGGACAGCGGGCCTGTCGCCACGGATTGTCTCGAGATGTCCGGAGAGGCGCCCCACAAGCCAGCTGCGCCGTGTGCATTGGTCGCAGGCGTCGCTCACCGGCCGGCCAGGGTTTCGGCATCGTGGCGAAAACCAAGCGCTAGGGCAAGGGCATGAGACGAGATGGAAGGTTCGCCGGCAAGGTCGGCGACCGTGCGGGCAACTCGAAGCGCGCGATCGCGCCCGCGCGCGCTGAGGCCACCTCCGTCATACGCGCGGCGGAGGATCTTGAGGGCGCCTTCCGAGCACGCGGTGGAGTCGGCAAGGTTGGCAGACGGCAACTGAGCGTTTATGCAGCCGCTGCGCTTCATCTGAATTGCGTGGGCCTTGGCTACTGCGGCCGAGACTTGTGCGCTGCTGGAGACCGGAGGCCGCTCAAGCGCGGCGGAGGACGGCCTCTCGACGCCGACGACAAGGTCAATCCGGTCAAGCAATGGGCCGGAGAGTCTCTGGCGATGGCGTGCCAGCTCCGGTTCGCTGCAGCGGCAGGCGCTGCCCCCACGCCCGCACAGACAAGGGTTCGTCGCCGCTACCAACGCAAACCGACTTGGAAACTTGATCGCTCGCTGCCCCCTGACGATCGTTACCTCTCCATCTTCCAGCGGCTGGCGGAGCGCCTCGAGCGCGCGCCTGTTGAATTCGGAAAGCTCATCGAGGAACAGAACGCCGCGATGCGCCAGGGTCACCTCGCCCGGAGCAGGGCTCGATCCCCCTCCCACCATCCCCGCGTAAGAAACCGTGTGGTGGGGCGCGCGGAACGGTCGCTCGGTCGCCAGTTCTCCCGCCGTTCCAACCCCGGCAATGCTCTGAATGCGCGTGACTTCGAGAGCCTCCGCGCCGCTGAGCGGAGGAAGGATGCCGCCGAGCCTCCGCGCCAGCATCGTCTTGCCGGTTCCCGGCGGCCCTTTTAGGAGCAGATTGTGACCGCCCGCGGCCGCAATCGTGAGCGCCTGAATCGCTGACTTGTGCCCGCGCACATCCGACAGGTCCGGCCCGTGACCCCTCCCAGCGACGCTTGCGGTGTGCGCATGCGCAACGGCACTGGCCTCGCCTGCAAGCGCCTCCCCGATCTCGCCAAGCCGCAGCAGCGGAACGACATCGAGCCCGGTAACGAGTGCGGCCTCCGCCGCCGAGTCGGATGCAGCGATGAGGCGACGGGCACCGGTTCGCAGCGCTCCTTCTGCCACTGCCAAAGCACCGCGGCATCCGCGCAGCCCGCCACCGAGCGAGAGCTCGCCGAAGAACGCACAGCCCTCAGTCAGTTTGGGATCCAGCTGACCGCTGGCCGCAAGGATCGCGCAAGCGATCGCCAGATCGAACCCGGGCCCAACCTTCCTCAGGTCCGCCGGCGCCAGGTTGACGGTTAGGCGTCGCAGCGGAAACTCAAAGCCCGAATTGACTAGCGCAGCGCGGACCCGCTCACGAGCCTCTCCGACCGCCCGGTCGGCCAAGCCGACGATCGTGAAACTGGGCAGCCCACGGCGAAGATCGGCCTCGACCGAAACGCGGCGCGAGTCAAGGCCGTCGATTGCGAAGGTCGTCGTCTGAACTATCACCGGCGGCAAGTTACGGCCGACTGGCGCGCGCGTGTTACCCGCACTGTTGCGAAGCAGCGAGGCGTTAGGCCCGCAACTGATCGACGTTTGTCGAACCTGCGCGTTCGATCACATTTGAGCGGTGGACTCGCAACATCGTCGCTTCTACTTTCGGCGAATCAGATCTACGACCCCCGACCCACGGCATGTACTGGGGCGCGCAGGCGAGCGTCTCGCGCTCGAGCATCTGCAGAGGCTCGGCTACCTGCTCGTCGCGCGCAACCACCGGACGCGCTATGGCGAGATCGACTTGATTGTGCTCATAGGTTCAACGCTCGTCTTCGTAGAGGTAAAGACAAGACGCTCGCGCGACGCTGCTTCCCCGTGGGACTCGCTCAACCACCACAAGCGCAAGCAAGTCCGTCGGTTGGCCGGAGCGTTTCTTGCCGAGAATCCACAGCGCCCGAGCCCCCGGAGTCTCAGGTTTGACGCGATTGGGATTCTGCTGGACGGCCGCGGGATGCTCGTCCGGCTGGACCACATCGAGGACGCTTTTTAGAGCTCAGAGGGCTATCTGCTCGTAGGCGGAGGACTTGAACGAGAGCCGGTGGATCGGCGAGACGCCATTCGCAATTATCGCTTCGCGGTGAGTCGGCGTGGCATAACCGAAGTGCTCCTCGAAGCGCCAGTGCGGCATCTCGCTGCCCGCCCTCACCATCAAGCGGTCGCGGGTTACCTTGGCCACGATCGACGCCGCCGCTATCGCTGCGCTCAGCCCGTCTCCACCCACAACAGCCCGCTGCTCGTGCTCAAACGCAGGAACTTCAAAGCCATCAACGAGGCAGACGCACCCTTGACTGGCTACCCGTTTCAGCGAGTCGCGCAAAGCAGCCAGGTTGGTGCGATGGAGTCCCCGTTCGTCGATGCTGCGCGCGCTGCGCGAGACAACGGCGACGCGTTTGGCTGTTGCCATCACGATCGGCAGCAAAGCTTCGCGGGCATCGGCGTCATGTTGCTTCGAATCGTTCAGTGCCCCAAGAGCACGAACCTCCGCGACTCCGATGCTCTCCATGTCAAGAAGGACTGCAGCCGCGACGAGCGGGCCGGCGAGACAACCTCGACCCGCCTCGTCGGCTCCAGCGATCAAGCGCGAGCCGACGGCTCGATCGAACGCGATCAGCCGCGCTCCGCTGGACGGCTTGCGGGCGTTCCTGCGCGCCGGCTTCTTGGCCGCGGCGGTTCTAGAAGAGGTTGATTCTGTTTGGCGGCCAGTAGGTCGCGACCGCGGGTCCGATGAGCCAGGCTGTTGGGACGGGTCCCCAGAACCTGCTGTCGTCGGACTCTCCACGGTTGTCCCCCATCATGAACCAGTGATCGGGCGGAATCGTGATCGTCCGCGGGAGAGTGCAGGCAGCTCCGCTGTCGTTGGCACAAGTGTCGCTGATGTACGGCTCATCGGTCAGCTTCCCGTTGAGGACGACGCGGCCACTGCGAATCGAGATCCGATCGCCGGGGCCGGCCACAATTCGCTTGATGAAGTTGACGTCTGACTCGCCCGGCGTCGGCTTGTCGCAGGCGGCGCCTGCGGCCGGCCGTTCACCGCACTGGTTGAGCGGCATCTGCTCCGATCCGACAGGAGGATGGAAGACGGTGATGTCGCCCACAGTCGGGTCG
>WLNX01000045.1 GCA_009699565.1 Actinomycetota bacterium
CGCTCGTTAGCTTCGGCATCGAGGGGAGCGGCACCGAAGGGTGGATCCAGTCGCGCATGTGCGCGGCAGGAGCCTTGTCTACCAACAGTGTTCTTTCGACGCAGAGGGCATCGGAATTCTTGCGGAGGTTGAGAGCCTCGGCAACGAATCCAGGCGCTTTGGCCTGCCCGATCTCAACGCCACGGGCCTTGACGGTGTGGCCCTGACGGCGAGCGAGCGAGGCGTACGACTCGAGTACCTCGAGCCCCTCGCTAAATGCGGAGGGGACGGCGACCCGGCCCACGTATGTGCCAGAGCCTTGGCGCCGGACAATTTCGCCGTTCGCTGCCAAGCGCTCAAGCGCGAGCCGCAGCGTGCCCCGTGAGATCCCAAGCATCGCCGCGATCTCCTGCTCCGGCGGCAGCCGGTCTCCGGGGCGATGGTGGCCGGGACCAAGCCACTCCCGCAGCGAGACCTCGGCGCTGTCAACGACCGACAGCTTTGCCTGCTCGCCCGCGCCCGTCATCGGCCCCCCTCGGCTGAGCGGCGCGCCTGGCTGGCGCGGTTGCTGGCCGACTGTGCGGCCTGGAGGCGGGGATCGTCGGGGGCCGTCGTCAAATTTTCTGCCACAAGCAGAGCCCCGATCGTCGCCGCTCCTTCAGCCAGTACTGCGCCCGCGACCGCGTCAGGGGAGAACGGCCAGTCGCCTGCGCCGACGACGCCAGCGGCGGCGTCGGCGACATCGGCGGCTATCTGCGCAATTCGCAGCGGTGTGTCCGCGGCCATCCCAAGGTCGCTTGCTTCACGGGCGTCGCTGTATGCCGTCCGCTCCGCCTCGGCAAGGAGCAGTGCTTCCTCTCGCAGCCCTGCTATCAGCGAGGCTGCCTGTCCCAGTCCGGCGTTGCCGGGGAGCCGCTCCTCGGCCAGCTTCACCGTCAGCTCTACGAGCGCCGCTGCTCCGGCGCAGCTGATCGCCGCAACGGCGCCGCAGGCGACCGGCTCCGAGCGCGACGCGATGTCGCCGAATAGCGCTTCAATGCTTTGCTTGCCAACGGCGCTCACAGCGCCAGCCTAATTAGAAGAGCCCGACGGTGTTGCCGTCTGCGTCGATGTCGATGTCGAATGCCGCGGGCGTCTTCCCAAGGCCTGGCATCTGCATGATGTCGCCGCAGAGCGGCACGAGCCAGCCTGCGCCGGTGTAAGCGCGCATGTCCCGCACAGGGAGCGTGAAGCCCTTCGGTGCTCCGAGCTTGGTCGGATCGTGGCTTAGTGACAGTGGTGTCTTCGCCATGCAGATCGGCAGCTTGTCGAGGCCCTCCGCGGTGAACTGATCAATCTTGCGCTCGGCGTCGAGGTAGAAGACGACATCGTCGGCGCCATATGCCTTCTGCGCGATCGCCGTGATCTTCTCCTTGATCGTTGCGTCGTCGGGATAGAGGAACTGAAAGTCCGAAGGAGAGTCTGCCGCGGCCACAACTGCCTCGGCCAGCTTGGCGGCGCCGTCGCCGCCCTTCTCGAAGGCCTCATTGATCTCGGCTCCAAAGGCGCCTCCGTCGAGCGCAAGCTGGCGGACCATCTCGACCTCTTCGTCGGTGTCGCCGGGCCGCCGGTTGACTGCAACAACGCAGGGGAGGCCAAACTCCTTGACCAGTCCGAGGTGGTGGTAGACGTTCGCCATTCCGTCTTCGATCGCTTTGCGGTTGACGTCGGCGGACTCGCTTTCCTCTTCCATTCCGCCGTGGTGCTTGATCGCCCGGACGGTGCAGACAAGAACGACCGCGTCAGGGCGCAGCTCGCCTGCGCGGCAGACGATGTCCATGAACTTCTCCATGCCCATGTCCGAACCGAAGCCCGACTCGGTCAGCACGTAGTCGCCGAGCTTCAACGCGATGCGGTCGGCGATCACGGAGTTGTTGCCGTGGGCGATGTTGGCGAACGGTCCGGCGTGCATCAGAGCAGCCTGGCCTTCAAGTGTTTGGATCAGGTTCGGCTTGAGCGCGTCCTTCAGAAGCACGGTCATCGCGCCGGCCGCTTGAAGGTCTTCTCCGGTCACGGCTGTTGTTCCGTCGAACTGGTACGCGGCGGTAATTGCACCCAGACGCTTGCGCAGGTCTTGGAGGTCGCTGGCGACGGCGAGAATCGCCATAACCTCGGACGCTGCGGTGATGTCGAAGCCGGTCTCGCGCGGATAGCCATTGGCACGGCCGCCGAGCCCGATCGCCACGTCGCGCAGCGCACGGTCATTCATGTCGAGCGCGCGCTTCCAGTTGATCCTCAGGGCGTCAATGCTGTGAGGGTTGCCGTGGAGGATGGAGGCATCGAGCAACGCCGCAAGCAGGTTATTTGCGGCTCCAACGGCGTGGATGTCGCCCGTGAAGTGGAGGTTGAGGTCTTCCATCGGCACGATCTGTGCGTAGCCGCCGCCGGCTGCTCCGCCCTTGATCCCGAAGACCGGTCCAAGCGAAGGCTCGCGCAGGCACAGCACCGGCGTCTTGCCAATCTTTCCCATGCCCTGAGTGAGCGAGACCGCAGTGGTCGTTTTGCCCTCTCCTGCCTTGGTCGGCGTCATTCCTGCGACACAGATCAGCTTGCCGTCCGGGCGATCTTTCAACCGCTCCAGCACCGAGAGTTCAATCTTGCCCTTGAAGCGGCCATAGGGCTCGAGTTCGTCCGCTTCGAGTCCAAGCGTTTCTCCAATCTGCTCGATCGGAATCAGCTCGGCCTCTTGGGCGATCTCAAGACTGCTCTTCATGACTGCTCCCCTGTTGGTGTATGGGTGTTGTCTGGACTGCTCTGCTGCGGCTAGTGCGAAACTGCAGCGGCGCCGAGCTCGGATACGAGCTCGTCGGTGTAGAACCGTTCAACCTCGAACGGCTTGATCAAGTCGGGTGTCTTGCCGGTGGCGATCAGTTCCGCGAGCGTCACGCCGACGATCGGTGCGGCCTTGAAGCCGTAGGTTCCCCAGCCGGTGGAGACGAGGAAGTTCTCGACCTCCGTCTTGCCAAGAATCGGCGAGTAGTCGGGGCTCAGGTCGCAGAGGCCGGCCCAGCTTCGCAGCATCCGGGCACGTTCCAGCTGCGGGAACAGCTCCAGCGCGTGGCGGGTGGACTCCTGCAGGAAGTTGAGCGTTCCGTTCATCCGGTAGGTCGTCCATGGCTCAATTTCCGAGCCGATCAGGAACTCGCCGCGGTCTGTCTGGGAGACGTAGACGTGCATCTGCGAGGAAACGATCACCTTGTCGAGGATTGGCTTGACCGGCTCGGTAACGAATGCCTGGAGAATGTGGGTTGTAATCGGCAGCTCAAAACCGGCCATCTCGGAGAGGATCGACGACCAGCCCGCGGTTGCAGAAAGAACAGTCTGTCCGTTGACGCGCTGGTTCCCGTTCACGGTTACGCCGGTCACCTTGTCGCCGTCCTTATGGATGGCGGTTACTTCGCTGTTCGGGTGAATCTCGGCGCCGCCCCGATCCGCGCCGCGTGCGTAGCCCCAGACGACCGCGTCGTGGCGAATGATGCCGCCAGGAGGGTGGTAGAGGGCGCCCATGATTGGGTACTCGGCCTCGTCGGTCACCTGCATCGCAGGAACCATCCGCTGAACCTCGTCCGCGTCGACGACTTTCGTGTCGATTCCGACTAGACGGTTGACCTCAGCGCGCTCGTGCATGACGAACATCGCGCGGTCGGTGTGCCCGAGCGTCAGGTGGCCACGCTGCGAGAACATCAGGTTGAACTGCAGGTCCTTGGAGAGGTTCTCGTAGAGCTTGACCGAGGCGTCGTAGAAGCGGGCGCCTTCGGGAGTCTTGTAGTTGGAGCGGAGGATCGTCGTGTTTCGGCCTGACGCCCCGGCGCCGATGTAGTTCTTCTCAAGGATGCAGATGTCCTTGATGCCGTGGTGCTTGGTCAGGTAATAGGCGGTTGCGAGCCCGTGGGAGCCTCCGCCGATGATGACGACCTCGTAGTTGTCCTTCAGCTTCGACGGGGTGTGCCACATCTTGCTCTGGCGGAAAATGTCACGCATTGCTGTTTGCCTCCCCAGCGCCGCCCAGCGGGCCCAGCGCATCGATTCCAACCGGCCGTCCGCCGAGTTCTTCGACGGCGTCGATCATTGATTCCCACATGTACTGGGCGCTCGCGGCACCAAAGGTGTGGAGGTAGCTGTTCTCGCCCTGGCGGAGCAGCAGGCCGGGCACCCTCCCGATCGATCCCGGCATGAAGCCGCAAACGGGGAACTCGCGGTCACGGACGTCGAGCGCCGTGACCCGGGCGAAGGCGTCGCGTGCAAGCGGCCCGCTGACTGAGAACGTCGTGAGCGCGCTCGTCAGGTCGGTGACCGACACAACCTCGCCGCTGGAGGCTGCAGCAGCCTCAAGGCTCGCGCGCAGCTCGGCGGTATCGGCCGGGTTGGTGATCGCGAGGATCCTCTCGGGCTTGACGGTGCACCACCAGGCCCCGCCCGCGAAGACGGCTTCCCCGAGCTTGGCCCCGGTTCCGGCCACGTCGGCGGTTATCTGCGTGATCACGGATGGTGCGCCAAGGAGTTCCGTCACTCCAAGGCACGAGAGCTCGGCGAGACCAACGCTCTCTGCGCAGGCCTGCTTCTCTGCCACCGGATCGCCGTAGCTTGCTGCCACGCGCCAGCCGTCGCGCTCTTCGATGTGAGCGCCGCTCTCGACCAGGGCTGCGTCGATGTTGCTCTGGCGGACCGGGCTGAACGAGCCCTGAGGCGCGGCTTGGTCGGCGGAAAGGAAAGAAAGGCTCATGAACGCAGGCGCTCCTGGTCTGGATCGTAGAACGCGCCATGGACAATCGTCGCGGTCTGGTTTTTGTTGTCGTACTTGATGTGCAAGGGGGCGCCGTCGGCGCCGTGGCTGGCCGGGACCCACGCGAGGCCGATCGACTTGCCGAGCTGCTCGGAATAGCGGGCCGACGTGACGCGGCCTGCTGGTAGCCCGTCAACTACAACGGCCGAACCTTCGATCGGTACGTCGTCGCCTTCGAGCTCAAACCCAACGAGCGTGTTCGTCATCCCTGCTTCGTTGGCGCGCTCGAGGGCCCACTTGCCCATGAAGTCCTCTTCCTTGTCGAGCTTGACGATCCATCCCATCTGGCTCTCGTACGGGTTGGACTCTGAGTCCGTGTCCTGGCCGACGATGATGTGCGCCTTCTCGAGGCGGAGGATCCGCTGGGGCTCCAAGCCGAACGGCTTGATTCCGTACTCCGCGCCCGCCTCGAGGAGCTGGTCCCAGAGGTACTGGCCGCAGGCGGCCGGGTAGTGGATCTCGTAGCCAAGCTCGCCGACGAAGCCGATCCGCATCGCCAGGCAAGGGACGCCTGCGATCGTGATCTGCTGACCGTCCAGGTAGGCGAAGTCGTCATTGCCGAGGTCGGCGTCGGTCAGCTTGCCGAGCAGGTCGCGCGCCTTTGGCCCGGCAACGTTGACGGCGCAGAGGCCCTGAGTGACGTCAGTCACGTGGACTTCCATCTCCCAAGCGGCGAGCCACCAAGTGAACCAACGCTCGACGGCGTCGGCGCCCGAGGAGGTGGTTGTCACAAGGAAGCTGTCTTCCGAAACTCGGCAGACCGTGCCGTCATCGGTGATGCGGCCGGCGTCGTTGCCCAGCACTCCGTAACGGATCCGTCCTACCTTGAGGTCGCTCAGGCGGTTGGTGTACATGCGGTCGAGGAACACGCCGGCATCGGGTCCGCTGACGATCATCTTTCCAAGCGTTGAGACATCGATCATCCCGACGGCATTGTGAACCGCGGCTGCTTCGCTCTTTACGTCGCCGTAGTCGTATGCGCGGCGCCAGTCTCCAGCCCACTTGACATGGGCGTTCAGCTCGCGCTGGCGCGCGTGGATCGCCGAGCGCTTGGCAGGCGTGAACGGCCGGCCGGCCCATGCTCCCAGCGGCACCGTCGACCAAGGCGGGCGCGCAGTCGTGATTCCAACCTCTTCGATGCTGAGACCGGTCTGCTTCGCTACCGAGCGAATGCTGGGGAGCTGCGAGACGCGTCCCTGTGAAGGACCCATCGTGACGGTCGTGTATCGCTTGCTCAGCTCGATCGAGTCGTAGCCCTCTTCGATCGCGTACTTCATGTCCTTAGTCGTCACGTCTTCGTCGAAGTCGAGGAAGGCCTTGCCCTTCGGGCTTGCGGTCCTCTGGTAGGCCGGGGTGGGGGCGGCCGGTGCCGGGTCCGGGAGCGCATCAAGCGCTGCGCTTGCTGCGCCGGCTGCCGAACCGTCTCCGAACTCGCACTCCTGAGCTGCGCGGGCCCCTGCGAGGGTCCCGCTCAGCGCGGCTGCGTCGAGGTCTTCCTTGCCAGCAACTGCTCCGGCCGGGTGAATGCCGGGAGGCGGCTCTTCAGGCAGGAAGCAGTTGGTGGCCGAGTTGAACTTGGCCTTGGCACCTGCCTGCAGCATCAGTGAGGATGCCGGGACTGTTCCGCCGGAGACGACGAGCAGGTCGCAGTCGTAGCGTTCCTCCGTGCCCGGCTTGGCGACTCCGTCGTCGTCGACCTCGGCGAGCGTGCAGCCCGTCACGTGCTTGGAGCCCCGCGCCTCGACCACCGTCATGCCGCGCATCAGGTGGATGCCTGCTGCCTCGATCTCTGCGGTTAGTTCGTTGGAGCGGTCCGGGAGCAGGTCGGCTACTGCCTGAACCTTGACGCCGGCTTTGTGAAGCGCAAGGGCAGCTTCGAGTCCGCGTTCCCCGGTCGTTGCGATCACCGCGTTCTCGCCGGGCTTCAGAGCGTAGAGCGCTGCAAGCTTGACGGCCCCGGTCGAAAGCATCACGCCGGGAAGGTCGTTGCTGGGGAAGACCATCGGCTGCTCGATCGAGCCGGTCGCGGCGACATGTCGCTGGCCGCGGATCTGATGGAGAGTGTTGCCCTGCCAGACCGGGACCATCCCGTCGAAGTAGCCGAGGGCGGGGGCGTTGCTGAGGATCTCTACTCCAGCTGCCTTCGCTTCCGCGGTCAGCGCGCGTGCGCGATCGTGGCCTCCCTGCCAGAGCAGCTGTCCGCCGGGCTCTACGTCCTCGTCCACGAGGACGACGTCGGCGCCCTCTTTCGCTGCGGCAATCGCAGCGCTCAGCCCGGCAACGCCGCCGCCGATGACGAGCACGTCACAGTGGCGCCTGCGGTAGTCGGTGCGCCACTCGCGGTGTGCCTGAGTCTTCTTCATCACGCCGAGGCCTGCGGCATTGCGAAGCACCTTCTCGAACAGAGGCCACGCGCTGCGCGGCCAGATGAAAGTCTTGTAGTAGAAGCCGGCCGGCATGAACGGGCCACCGAACAGGTCGGAGGCGCGCATCACGTCAAAGTTGAGTGACGGCCAGGCGTTCTGATGGACGATCTTCATCCCGTCCGTGGCCCGCTCGGTCGTGGCGCGGATCCCTGGCCACTCACCGTCCTGCACGAGCGTGTTGGCTGTCCATCCCGATGCGCTGACGATTCCCCGCGGACGGTGGTATTTGAATGAGCGCGAGAAGATGCGCTGTCCCTTGGCGTAGAGCGCCGACGCGATCGTGTCTCCCTCGAACCCTTCCACGGTCTTGCCGTCGAAGCTGAAGCTGATCTTCTTGCTGCGGTCGATCCGTTCGGCGGGCTGTGGGTCAAGACGGCTCATTAGCGCAGATCCTCTCCGCCGGCCTCGCGGGCCTTGGCGACTGGTGATTCCGGCGCCTGCGTGGCGTCGGTGATGTCTGGGACGGCGGTCCAGAGGACCTCATTGGTGGACGTGTTGCGCTCGGCTTGGAACCAAGTCCGGCAGCCGGCGCGGTGCCACCACCATTCGCGCTGAACACCATCTGTATTGGCGCGGAAGTAGTTGTAACTGTTGAGCTCGCGCTCGTCGGGGCGGTCTTTCGGCCTGACGACGATCTCTCCTCCGAAGCCAAAGTCGGTGACTTCTCGGGTACCGCAGATGGGGCAGTTCAGCAGGAACGACATTCCACTCGCAATCGGGTCGGTTTCTCCTCTTACGGCGATACTAGACAAATAGGTTCAGGGAATGCAAGCGGGATCTGAAACTCTTCTTGACTCGCTTCCCGCTACGAGCGAAAGTCGCTTGACCCAATGGAACTCGTAGTGCTCCAGCACCTCTTCTGTGAAGGCCCCGGCGCGTTTGGCGACGAACTGGACCAGCGCGGTGTAGGGCAGACGGTGGTTGAGATCGATGAGGGGCAGCCGTTGCCGGATTGGAGAGACTTTGACGGAATCGTCGCGATGGGCGGGCCGATGAGCGTCAACGACGAGCCCGAGTTTCCATGGCTAGCAGACGAGAAAAGATGGATCGCCGACGCGGTGGCGGGCGGCAAGCCGTTCTTTGGCGCCTGCCTTGGGGTACAGATGCTCGCCAGCGCGCTCGGCGCCGCGGTCTATCCGCTTGACCAGCCGGAGGTTGGTTTGCTTGAGGTCTCACGCACTGGGGCCGGACGGGCAGACCCGGTCATTGGTGCGCTTGAGGACCCGCTGCTGACGCTTCAATGGCACGGGGACACCTTTGACCTGCCGGACGGTGCCGTGCTGCTCGCTTCGTCACCGGCTGCGCCTCATCAGGCATTCAGGGTCGGCGAAGTCGCTTATGGCATTCAGTTCCATCTGGAGGTCACCCCCGAGATGGTGCGGCAATGGTCGGCAGTCCCCGAATACGGAGCCGCGCTCTCGGCCACTCTCGGCGAGGAAGGCGGCGAAGCCTTCCTCGCGGATGCGGTGAGGGCGCACGGCGAGCTCGGCGCTCAGGCGCGGCGCCTAATCGGCGCTTGGCTCGACCTCATCGGCTCGCATTCGTCCCGGTAGCCTCCGCAGCATGGACACCACAGCCTCACTCGCCGTCGTCGCCGGATCATTGGGCATCCTGATGGGCGCAAGCCCACTCCTTCAGGCTCTGCGCGCTCACAAGCGCCGCAGCTCTGCTGACGTCAGCATGCCTTTCCTCTGGCTGCTCTGGCTCGGCGGAGCCGCATGGCTGGCCTACGGAATCGCGCTCGGAAACGTGGCCATGATGATCGCCAACAGCGTTGGTGTGACAGCTTGCACTACTGCACTTGCCGTCAGTCACTACTGGCGAGAGCGCGAAGAGCTCCCCGCCGCGTAAATCCGGTTCCGCAGGCGCTGCACTCAAGCGAAGGCATGCCGAGGACCGGCAAGTGACGCGACCGCTTCGACTTCAATCAGCATCTCCGGGAAGACTGGAGTTCCGAGCAGCAGGGTTGAAGCGGGGTATGGCTCGTTGAACAGTTCCTCGCGCAGCTCCTTGAAGACTCCGTAGTCCTCTGCGTTGACGAGGAAGACGGTCAGCTTCACTGCGCTCTGGAGGTCCGCGCCGAATACGGCCAGTGCCGCTTCAACGTTTGCCATCGCCTGCCGGGCCTGCGCTTCAAAATCCTGGTCAAGAGTTCCGTCGGCTCTGAAGCCGCCTTGGCCGGCTGTGAATACGAGGTCGCCCGCCCGGACTGCCTGGTTGTAGGTCAGCCCCTCGGTCCAAGCGAAGTCGGGGCTGGCAGCGACGGGATTGTTGTCAGGCATCGGGCGATCCTAGGGCTTCTTCAACCCGGTCTCCGACTGAGATCAGTCCGCCTTCGAGGATCTGGCAGCGGAGTCCTCCGCGGCCGACCATCGCCTTCAGCACACCAGGCAGGGTTCGTCCCTGGATGTAGTTGCACGGTTCGGCCAGCTCGGTCCCGAGGCAGCGCACGTCGCCGATCGTGAATTCCTTGCCCAGCAGCGGGTTGAGCTCAATCCCGCTGGTGAGGAGATTGCGCCGGAGTGCATTGGCGGGAAGTTCGAGGTCTATCGCTGCGAGGTGGTCGTAGGCGGCCTGCTCGATCAGTGTCAGGTTCTCGAAGCTCTTCTCGCCGGGCTCGTCGATGCAGTATCGGTCGCCCTCCAATCCGCAGCCGGTGATGGCGTTGACCGAGTCCAACGCGACCATTGGCTGCTCGGAGACGGGGGTGATGTAGATGGCTTCTATCCGGCCCGCCTGAGTGCTCATCGCAGCAAGCCTACATCTGTCCTAGTCGAGGCGCACTACGCGCATCCCAAGGTTGCCGGCGGCGCTTTCGGGAGTGTTGTTGCTGCGTGCATCCACCCGATAGCGGTTGCAGTAGGAAGCGTGGCAGAGGTACGAGCCGCCCCGTTGAACGCACGGCGAACCCTCCGGCATCTCGGGTCCCTGAGGATCGACTGCGTCGCTCACCTGGTAGGCATTCGCGCTGTATGAGTCCGAGCACATCTCCCAAACATTGCCGGTCATCTCGTAGAGCCCGTATCCGTTTGGTGGGAACGACCTGACGGGAGCGGTTCCTGCGAAGCCGTCCGCGCAGGTGTTCTGGTCAGGGAACTGGCCTTGGAAGACGTTC
>WLNX01000046.1 GCA_009699565.1 Actinomycetota bacterium
CGCGCTAGCCCGAGACTGGGGTGCCGAGGTAGTCGTGCTGGACGGAAACCCCGGCTTTGGCGCCGCCAACAACGCGGCGCTAAGTTTGGCTCGCGAGCCCGTGAGCGTCCTGCTGAATCCCGATTGCGTGCTGCTCGACGACGGACTCAGCCGCCTGGCCGCGATGGCAGGGACTCGCCGTGCGCTGCTGGCGCCGAGGCTGCTCAACAGCGACGGGAGTCTCCAGCGCAGCGCGCACCCCGTTCCAGGCGGCCTCGACGCGTACGTCGCTGCCGTCACGATCCCCCGGCTCCTACCGCGCCGACTGCGCGAACACTTTGAGCCATACCGCTCAGCAGATGAGATTGAGGTCGGTTGGGTGATCGGCGCCTGCGTCGCTGCGCCTACAAAGCTGCTTCGCGAGCTCGGCCCCTTCGACCCGGAAGACTTTCTCTTTGCCGAGGACATCGACCTCTGCCTTAGGGCCCGGGCCCAGGGAGTGCCGACGATCTTTGAGCCGTCAATCGAGATCGAGCACAGCGGGGGGCACACCAGCAGCGAGCGCCTCGACGCTGCCCGATATGCGCTTCAGGCCGAACGGCGCCGCGAAGTGGTTGAGGCGCAGCTCGGCAGCTCGGCGTTGAAGCGCGACGACCGGGCGCAGGCGCTCACCTTCTCCCTGCGTGCGGCGGCCGGCCGCGACCGTCGGCGCAACCAGATGCTCCTTCGCTCGCTGCGCGTCGCTCAGAACAAGTCCAGCTGAGGCGGCTCGTCGGACGGCTCCGATTGCACGACCGGCGGCTTTTCAATGACTGCGGATTCAGGGCTTCTGGGCTGCTCCGGGGTTCCTTCCGCGACCAGCCGTGGAATCTCCGCGAAGTCGCTCTTCAGCAGCTCAAGGTTGGACCGGCGGTAGAGCGCGGCAGCGGGGTGAAAGACCGGCAACAACCACAGGCTCCGCGCACCCACCCGCCGCTGCTCTGGCTTGCCGTGAATCGCTGTGATCCCGCCGTCTTCGCCCCGAAGCGCCTTTGTCGCGTAGTTGCCCAAGGTCACAAGCACGATCGGCTCAACGAGCTCGACCTGGCGCTCGAGAAAGTGCGCGCAGTTGGCTACCTCCTCGCGGCGCGGGTCGCGGTTGTCCGGAGGGCGGCACTTGAGCACGTTGGCGATGTAAACCGTCTCGCGCGAAAGCCCGATCTCCGAGAGCAGTTCGTTGAGCAGCCGCCCTGACGCTCCGGCGAAGGGAACGCCGTCGCGATCCTCTGTCGCGCCAGGGGCTTCCCCGACGAACATCACATCGGCGTCGATCTCGCCGCCACCGAAGACAACTTGGATTCGGCTTTCGGCAAGTGAAGAGCAGAGAGAGCAGGCTGCCGCTTGACGGCGCAAGGCCGCCTCCTCATCGCGGCGCTGCTTCAGCGTCATCGGCGCAGTCTCCGCGTAACCACCTCTACCACGGCGCCGCCGACAAGGAGCAGCATCGCGGCAACGGCGACCCAGTGGGCTCCAATGTGATGCAGCGGATAGTCGAAGTTGATCGCCGTCGGGTTGGGGTCGGGATTGAACAAGTAGATGAGAGGAAGCGCGAGGACCGCAGCTGCGGCCAATCCATAAAGCCAGCCAGCCGCACGCGGGCGACCGGGGGCCCCGTCAGCCTCTCCTGCGGGCGTTAGCGCAACCCGGAATTCCCCGCCGGTCGAAAGCGAGAGTTCTGCGGTCGGCTCGGCCTTCGGAGCGACCGCAGCCAAGTTGCGGGTCCGCGCACGCCATCCCACCAGCGAGATTACGAGCAGCAGCAGCATCGCGAGCCCCGAGATGACGTATGCGATGTTTGCCGCGCGCTGCGGGCCGAAGCGGAAGCTGGCCTGCGCGCAGGCGGAGCCGTTGATTCTCCAACCGTTCGCGAAGCCGTCGATCTGGCGCGGCTCGCCGAGGTCGCTGCTGTTGCCCGAACGGTCGGTGCATTGAGCGCGCCAGCCCGGCGAGTAGCTCTGGCCGAGGACTAGCCAGCCGGGACCTCTTAGGGTGACTCGCCCGCTTGGCGACAGCGACGCCGGCGTGGCCGTCGTGGCAATCGGACTCGGCGCAGGGCTGGCAAGTCGCAGCGAGTCAACCGTGAAGACCGGCCCCGACGAAGCCACGAACAAATTCGAACCCTTGTGAAGGCCCAGCTCAGAGCTTGCGGGGCAGGAACGCAAGTAGAGCTGGGACCCGCTGTCGAGATCACGCAGATCGCCGCTGAAGGAGAGCTGCGTGGTCGAACCGGAAGAAGAGACCGAGGCGGCACCACAGGCGCTCGAGAAGGCTCCAGCCCGCCGCGGTGCCACCGTTGCGACCTCTGGGAGCTCCAACCGGGAGACTGCGACCGTCCTCGTTCGCTTCTGTCCGGGCCTGAGCCGGCCGGTTTTCGCTACGCCCAGGATTGTCACCCGAACTCGCTTCGTTGAGACTTGTGTGGGCAAGGTGACCCAGCCATTAGCTTCTACAGGCAGGTCGAAACCGCCGGTTGACGTCGCGACATTCACCCGCGTTGCACGTAGGAAATCGCCGGGGAGTTGAACTATCCGCAGTCGCCGCAGTTGAATCGCGCGCTGCCCGGTCCACTGAATCCAAGGACGGTTTGTGCTCGCGTACTCAGCGCGCCAGGCAGTCAGCGGCTCGCGGTCGAAAGCTGAGGATGCGCGGTTGATCGGCACGCCCTCGAACCTCGACGAACTCGAGAACCGATCGCCGGAGCGCAGACCGGAGATTCGGTCCAGCGCGCCATCGGACGCCGAGTCGCTGACGCTCCCCCAGCCGGACGCTAGGAACCGGCGGGAGACCGGCAGCCGGACGACGCGGCGAATCTCGGACTCGGCGTCGGTGACGTCGAGCGGGCTGATGTTCGAGGCAGGGCCCAGCGGCCTGCCCGTACGCCTCGGGAAGTCGGCCGTCGCACGCTCCGCGACGACCTCCAATGGAGAATGATTGAGCTTCCGGCCATCCGCAAGGGAGGCCAGCACCGTCGGCATCCTCAAAGCCTCGACGACGCGAAGCCTCGGGATCCTGATCTCGTCAAAGCCGTTTGCGCTTGGTCCGAAGAACGTCATCCGCCCCGGAACCCGCAGCCTCAGTCGTTTGGCAGCTACAGCGCGAATGGCGATGCGGTTCCACCCCCGCCGCATCGTGAAACGACGCTCCGGGCCGCCGTTGACGCTGATCAGCACGGTCTTGGTCACCGCCCCCTGATCGTTGTGAGGCCGCAGCCCGATCCACGGCAGGTCGGTCGGTCGTTTGAAGTCGAGCTCGATAAAACGCTTGGCGGGATCTTCCTCCTGAGTCAGCCAGGAGGTATTGAGTTGGCGATCGAGAGCCGCGTAGGGCCGGTGATCCGGCGACAACGCAAAGCCTGCACTGGAGGGCGCGTACAGGCCACTCAGCCCGCTGTATACGGCAACGGTGCGCGACTGCGCACCACGGCTGGCAAACGGGTTGTAGTCGGGGAAGATGCGATTCAGGGGCTCGTTCGCCCCCATGACGGGCCCGCGGTCGTCGAACAGCTTCGAACTGAGTAGGGTCCTGCGGCGATTGGAGTCGGTGAAGCTCAGGGTTGGGTTGTCGGCCAACAGGCGGTCAAAATCTCCCTCCGAAAGGTCCGCGGCATAGAAGGCGGCGCGCTGCGGATCCAAAGCCCCAACGCCGGCAAGCGAAATGACGCCGTCGGCGTCGCCGTCGAGCACCAGCGGGCGCTCTGCGCTGTGAACCCGGTTGATTCTCGGCAGCGCCGGCACCGGAGCGGCGTAGGCGCGAACCTGCGGCAGCTTGACCGGGAACCCGCCACGGTCTCCGGGCGGAGTGAAGGTGCGTACCGGGCCAAAGGTCGCTACCGGAGCCGCGAAGCCCTGCTGGCGCTGGAACTGCTGACTGGCCCGTGCAGGATCAAGTGTCTCGCTGCCAATCGGCGATGAGTCGGTGCCGACGAGAACTCTGCCGACACCCATCAGCTGCAGCAACGGCGGGAGCTGCCCAGGGGTCAGCCGGCCCTGCTGGACGCGCTGGTCAACGCTCTCCAGCAACTGGGCTGCCTGGTCGGCCGCGAGCCGGTCGACCTGATGGACGAGCACCGGCCGCTCGGAGAGTGCCGGAGCGACTGAGTTTTGTATCTCGCCCCAGCGATACGCACCGTAGAGCTCACCCGGAAGGACCGCCGTGCGCGTGCCGGCCGGTGTCGTCGTCTGCGCGTTTGCAACGGCGTCGGTCCAGGCTGCCGGGACAGCCCGAAGCGCGAGCCTCGGGGTGATCGCGTTTCCACTCCAGAGCGGCCTGCCCCAAGAGACAAGGAGCACCAACAGGACGAGAGCGATGAACCCCATGAGCGGCAAGGTCGACCGGGATCGATCGTTGATCAGCAGCCGCATCGTGCGGACGCGGTCAAAGAGCGTTCCGAGCCCAACGCCCGCGAGAACGGCAGTCGCGATTGCCGCGAGAGGCGCCGCCTTGTAGGTGGTTCGAATGAACTGGAGCGGACCGGCCTGGTAGTAGAGATCGACGACTGCGGCGCCGATCCGATTGCTCACGGGGAAGCCCGCAGACATCGCCAGGACCGCCAGTCCGAGAAGAAGCGCGAAGAAGGCGGCATAGCGCCAGCGCGGGAAGGCCACGACTGCAGCCAGCGCGGCGAACGGGACAATGAAAGTGGCGAGGATCGTCGGCAGACTCAGCAGATAGCTGATCATGCTCGGGAACTGCGCCTCGGGGTTCGGGTAGGTGCTGCTGTAAGAGAGCCAGTATCCGAGCGTCCGCAGCGACTCAGAAGCGCTTGCGGTATGAAGGATTGCCTCTGCGTGTTCGGTATAGGCGAGGTAGTTGGCTCCGTATCGGGCCTGCGCCACCGTTGGAACGATCCACCAGAGAGACGCCACGAGGGTGAGCGCCGCTGATCGCCACGCAAGCGAGCAGAGCGCGCGCCATCCGGTGTCCGTAAGCGCCTCAAATATTCCGAGCAGCACAACGCCGACGAGCACCCAGAAGAGCAGCGCGGCATTGCCTGCACCGCCTGCGACCGTCACCACCATCAGCGCGATCGTCGCGGGAATCGGCCAGGCGGTCGGGGACCTCAGGCCGCGCTGGGTCAGAAGCAGAAGCCAAGGCAGAAAGGCGAGGGCGACGAGCCAGCCCGTTCCGCGAGTGAACGACACAACGACAAACGGACATGTGATGTAGACGAGACCCGCGATGAAGCCGGCGCTGGAGCCGGCGGCGGGCCGCACCGCTTCGACCAGCCGCACCGCTCCCCAGGCGGCAATCGCCAGCAGCACGAAAATCCAAAGTCGCTGAACGATCCAGGTCGGCAGGCCAACGACGTCGCCGAGCCAGAAGAACGGCCCCATCGGGAAGAGGTAGCCGACGAACTGACTGGCCCCCATGTGGCCAAGATCTACCGTCGACGTCCACATCTGCCCCACCCTCGAAAGGAACAGCCCCGGATTCGTAAGCAGCTCGATTCGCGTGTCGGCGTAGAGCGTGTGCGGGCGCTGCCAGAACGAGAGCAGAAACGCGACTAGACAGAGAGCCAGCGGAGCGGCGAGTCTGCGATCGGCGATCGACTTCCTCATCTGCGCCACGAACCCACCTCGCTCGATGCTGAAGTCAAGCGCCCGGCTTGACGACGCGTAGTCGGAAGATGACCTCTTCGGGCGTCAGGAGGGTCGCAAAGAAGCGCTCGAAGAAGACCGGCTCGAGGTTGATCAGGTAGTCGAGCCAGCTGAGAACGGCGAAATTGGAGAAGTGGAAGCGCTTTGACTCGACTGCGAAGCGGGCGGCACTTTGGTAGTTGGTCCGTCCCTCCAGCTTCCACTTCTCGTAGAAGCGCAGTGGACGGTCGCCCAGCTCTTCGTAGTTGTCGAAGCTGCGGATTCCGAACGGAATTCGGTGGTCCGGCTCCGAGTAGTACTTGGTGCTGAGGAAGAACGGCACGCGCACCTCGATCAAAGCCCCGTCACGACAGACGCGCCACATCTCGTTGACGACGGAGTTGAAGTTGCCGAGGTGCTCCATCACGTGCGAAGCGAAGATCTCGTCAAACTGGTTCTCGTCGAACGGCCACGGGTAACTGTTCAGGTCGATAATCTCGTTGCCGCCGTAGTCGGCGATGTCAACGTTCAGCCACCCCGCTCGAACGTCGGTGTTGCAGCCAAGGTTCAGTCTGGTCAGCTGTGAGCGCTCGTCAGACACGGGCCACCCCAAGAACGAGCCCTGCGGCCGAGGCAAGGTCCGGGACGACGGCCGCGGCATCAGCGTCAACCGTTCCGGCGGGCGCGACGCGAATCGCCTTCGCACCGATTCTGCCGGCGGCCTCGATGTCGCTCGGGCTGTCGCCTATGACAACGGACTCGGCGAAGCTGATTGCGGCGTTCTGCGCGCGTGCCTGCTCGAAGAGGCCGGTTGCAGGCTTACGGCAGTTGCAGCTGCCTTCAAGATGGGGGCAAACCTGGATCTGTTCGATCTGGCCGCCGGCCGCCTCGACCTCGTCGGTCAGGTGAGCGTGGACCAAATCGAGCGCGCTCGCGTCAATGATTCCCTTGCCCACGCCTTGCTGGTTGGTCACGACCACTACGCGCAGTCCGCTGCGACTGATCTCGGCGATCGCTTCGATTGCACCGGGCAAGGGTTCGAATTCTTCAACCCCGCCGACGTACTCGCCCTCCGGCAACTTGCGATTGATCACCCCGTCACGGTCGAGAAAGACGGTGGTCACGGGTGCGCGCATCAGTAGCCCAGCTCCCGCTCAACCATCTCGCAGATCACATGGCCTAAGACGGAGTGGATCTCTTGAATCAATGCAACGACATCGCTGTCGACCACGATCAGGTGGTCGGCAAGTCCGTCGAGCTGATGACCGGTCCCGGTCATCGCGACGGCGGCAAGCGACCGCGCCTTGGCAACTTCCAATGCGGCGAGAACATTCGGGGAGCGCCCGCTCGTCGACATCACGACCAGGACGTCGCCGTGACGCGCGAGCCCGTCAAACTCGCGGGCAAGGGAGGCCTCGGCAAAGCCATAGTCGTTGGCGAGCGCGCTGATAACCGCCGGGTTTACTCCCAGTGCAACCGCTGCCAATGGCCCGCGTTCAACCCTGAAGCGACCGATGAATTCGGCGACAAGGTGCTGGGCATCTGCGGCGCTTCCGCCGTTGCCGGCGAAAAAGACGGTCCCACCACCATCGAGGGCTTGTGCGATCGCAGTGCTCGCGGCAGCGATCTGATCAGCCGACTGAGAAAGCGCCGCCGCCAAGAGAGTTTGGTGGCTTTGAACGCGGCCCTCAATGAGCTCCTCGGCGAGCGCTCGGCTGCCGACGGTTGGATTCGATTCAGTCGTCATGGGACCTTGGGAAGGGTACCGATGCCACTCGGCCGCGATTGGACTGCAACAAAGCGGCCGTCAGGGCGCCCACAGGGCCGTGCTGACAGCCGCAGACCGGACGCAGGTGGAGAGTCCTCCCCATGCCAGCAGGGTCACATTGGATGCGCCGACCGGCATCACAATCCGAATGCCGGTCGAGTCTCGATCGACGCGCGCGATCGCGTTCGGGAGGTTATTGGCGGAAGGCTTGAAGACGAGTCCCAGCGCCCCGGGCTGCGCCGTACGCGCCAGATGGATTGTCAGCACGCGCATCTCCAGTCCGCCGGCGCCTGGAGGCAGCGGAAACGCGCGGGCCGCGCTCCCGGCAGAGAAGAGTGTGCTGCCGGCCATGCTTGAGAGGCAGAAGCGGTCGCCCTTATTGACGGGTTCCTGACGTCCCAAGAGCAACTCGTGGGCATTCCCCCAAGGGTCGAGCGCGACAGGGACTCCGCGGTCGCTGAGCCTGCGCACGTTGAGCTCCGGAAGAAAGATCCGCACCAGACCCGGGAGCTGCCAGTCTGGGGCGATCGGCAGTTGCTGGAAGACTGGAGGCAGGCGCTCATCGATCAGCGATGCGCCTTCGGGATCTCCCGCCAGCGGCGTCAGCGACTCCCGAAGCCGTTCGAACCCTCCCGCTGCCGCGGCGCCCGGCTCCTGAACACGCGCCCGATGCTCGGTAGAGACACCGTTTGACAGCCAGATGATCGCGAACAGGATTGCCATGCAGCTGAGGAGTGTTCGCTGACCGGCGGTCTGCGGCATCGGCCTGCCGGACGCGACCCATGCCGCCGGGATGAACACCGCCATCAGCATGAGGTTGGCATCGGAGTAGCGGAAGACGTTGATAACTCCCAGGCCCAGCTCCGTGTGGCGCGAGTAGAAGACCTGCGCGCCGGCAAGCAGGAGCAGCCCAAGCATGGCAATCCAGATGAACGCTGAACGGCGATTTCGGATCGTCGCGGCAGCGAAGAGCGAGAGCGTCACTACTCCGACGACGGAGGTCAAGCTGGGGCTGGACGCAAGCGTCGGGAACCCGTTGACTGCGGTGACCGCAACTTCGTCAACCATCCAGTGCCACAGAAACGACATCCACTGCGTCAATGGCGCGGCCGCCGCATTGGAAGGCAGCCCGGCTCCGAGTTCCTTGAGCACGGCAATCGCCGCGACGACAATCATGGGAGCGAAGAGCCATGAAACCGACCGCGTCCTGCGACCAAAGCTGCGCAGACTGAAGTCTTCCCCGGCAGGCTGAGCGATCGCGAGCAGAGCGAAGAGGACAAGCGGAAGCAGTGCCGCCCGGACCGAAAAAGCACACGACGCCCCCATCAGCACAAGAGCCGCGACGAACCAGTACCACCGGCGCCCGCGGTCCCATCTGACCGAAGCGGCGAGAGCGGCGACCGCCATCGCCGTCATCGGGAGGATGTGGGCCGAAGCGGCCCACCAGAGCGAGATGACCATCCAACCGGACCAGGATCCGAAGGCCGCAGCTGCTGCGAGGGGAACGAGGGAGCTGTTGGTGATCTGGCGAACAAGCACTGCGACCAGAAATGTCGCGAGCGCGATACACCCCGCGCTGATCGCAACGACCATCCCCCACTCGTGACCGGGCCACTGAAGGACGAGCCAGTCGAGAAAGCGATGCCCCGGCGAGTAGCGGTCGCCGATCAGGGGCGTATTGAGGAGCTGCAGCGTCAATCCCGAGTGGTGTGCGTCATTGAGGTTGCGGAAGTCGTCCGTCACAAACCAGCCGCTGCGAATCACGAAGGCGACGATGAGTCCCGATGCGACAGCGATCGCTGCCGCCGCGGCCAGAAAGTGACGCTGCAGCGCCGCGCGGACCTGCGCCAGCAGATGTGCGCTCTCTTTGAGTTTCAGGAACCGACGTTCCACCAGGTAGTAGCTCAGCGCTGCACACGGGATCGTGATCGCCAGAACAAGAACCAGAGCCGTCAGGGAGGTCTGCACCGGAGTGCCAGCTCTGACCAGAATGCCCTTGTTGAAGAGGAGATCGACGGCAGCCTGGTGCCACAGATAGATGCCGTATGAGACGAGCCCAAGCCACGCAACGGGACGTAGAACGAGGAACCGTCCCGGCAGACCCGTCCCCGGCTCCGAGAAGACGGCCGGGGCGATCAGAAAGAACGCAATTAGAGGCTGGAGCACCCAACGAAATTCAGACGCCAGAGGAGGAAATGCTACGCCCTCGGCAGGCACGCCGCTAAAAGCGCAGAGGATTACGAAAAGAACGAGCGCAATTGCCCAAGACGCGCTTGGACGTCGGCGCACAAAGCTGAGCAGCCCACTCGCAGATCCTCTGACGTCGTGACCCCAGACGCTCACGAGAGCGAGTGCCATACCAAGAGCAAACCAGTAGAAATAGTGGGGCAACCCGACCCTTACGATCGCGATGTCTCCGTGGGCTCGGAATCTCCAAAAGACCGCGGATACGAGACTCAGGACGATCAGCACGAGCAGCTCGCGCGCCACGCGGTTTCTTCCGGTCATCCCGCGAAAAGACTTTCGAGCCACCCAGGCGTACCCGGGAAGCGCAATGTAGAAGGTCATCTCAATGCACAGCGTCCAAGCCTGACCGAGGCCCGCAAACGACGGCGAGTAGATCTGAAGAAAGAAGTAGTAGATCGGCCAATCGTTGAACATCGCCTGACTGAGCGGATAGATCGACAAGACCGTGAGTGCGAACCAGTAAGCCGGCACGATCCTAAGAACACGACGCTGGTAGAAACGTCCGGTGGCAGGCCCATCGGCGTCGCGGGCCTCTGCC
>WLNX01000047.1 GCA_009699565.1 Actinomycetota bacterium
ACGCTTACCGAGCCGGTAGACGTGGCCGCAGTCTTCGAGGCTGCCTACGCAGACGAGCCGTTCGTTGAGGTCGTCGATCATCTTCCTGGTGTCCGCGAGGTCCGCGGGACAAATCTCTGCCGGATCCATGCCTCGTTTGACGAGCGCACCGGAAAGGCTTTTGTCTTCTCCGTGATCGACAACCTCTGGAAAGGCGCGGCCTCGCAGGCGATCCAGAACCTCAATCTGATGCTCGGGCTGGACGAAGACGAAGGGATCGCGCTGTGAACCTGTTTGCTTCGCGCTGGGCGCCGCTTCCGGAAGGCGTGCGCGCTGTCTCCGGCGGAGGGCTTGCCCCCGGCTTCCGGGCCGGCGCGCTTGCCGCCGGGATCAAGCCGTCCGGGAAGCTAGATCTAGGGCTGCTGATCTGCGACGAAGCCGACGCGACGAGTGCGGCGCGGTTCACGCGCTCGGGGGTGCAAGCCGCTCCGGTTCTGCTGACTCGCGAACGCAGCGAGCTCTCCAAGCTGCGGGCGGTGGTCGTAAACAGTGGCAACGCGAACGCCGCAACCGGGCAGGAAGGCTTTGAGGTCGCCGCGGCAATGCAGGACGCGCCCGCCGCCGCACTGGGTGTCGGAGCCCACCAGGTGGCAGTCTGCTCGACCGGCGTGATCGGCGTGCAGATGGATTCGGAGCCGGTCGTCGCCGGGATCTCCGAGTGCGCCCAGCAGCTAAGTGCATCAGGTGAAGAGGATTTTCAGAAGGCGATCATGACGACCGACGCCTTCGAGAAGCGGGCGACGATCGAGGTAGCGCTGTCGGGCGGGCCGGTCAAGATCAGCGCGCAGGCAAAGGGCGCCGGAATGATCCAGCCGTCGTTTGCGACGATGCTCTGCTTCATCCAGACCGATGCCAAGCTTGAGGCCCAGACGGCGGAGCTGCTGCTCAGCGTCACCGTCAAGCGCAGTTTCGACAGGATCTCGGTGGATGGCCAGCTCTCGACCAACGACACGGTGGTGCTGATTGCCAGCGGCGCAAGCGGCGTAGAGATCGACCCCGAGAGCGACGACGAACTTCGCTTCGGCGAGGCTTTGGACGGGCTCCTGCGCGCGCTTGCGATCTCGATCGTCCGTGACGGCGAGGGGGCTGTCCGCATTGGCAGGGTTGTGGTTCACGGCGGTCACGGGCCGAGCGTTGAGCGGGTGGCGCGGAGCATCGCCAACTCGCCGCTCGTCAAGACTGCGCTCCATGGCGGCGATCCCAACTGGGGAAGGATCGCGCAGGCCGCTGGGATGGCAGTGCCGGAGAGCGCTCCGTTGCCGGTCGACATTTCGATCGAAGGAATGCAGGTTTGCGTGGCCGGGCGTGAAATTGAGTACGACGGTGACGCTCTCGCCGTGCGCGCAAGCGGCGACGAGATCGAATACACCGTTGGACTGCCCGGCGACGGCCACGAGGCCGAATGTTTCTTCTCTGACCTAAGCCATCAATACATCACCATCAACGCCGACTACACAACCTGATCCCATGACTCCAGAACAGCCCACACGCGACGTCGCCACACTGCTCGAAGCGCTGCCTTACATCCGCGAGTTTCACGGGCGCACGATCGTCATCAAGTACGGCGGGGCAGCGATGGAGGATCCGGCATTGTGCGAGGAGTTTGCGCGCGACGTAGTGCTGCTCAAGTACGTCGGCCTCAACCCGATAATCGTCCACGGAGGCGGCCCTGAGATCACCGGCTACATGGAGCGGCTCGACTGACCAGTTGAGTTCCGCGGCGGCCTGCGGGTAAGTGACGCCGAGACCGTTGAGGTGGCGAAGATGGTCCTGATCGGCAAGGTCAACAAGGACATCGTGCTGCGCCTCGGGCGTTATGGTCAGCCGGCCGTCGGACTGTGCGGGGACGACGGAAACCTCTTCCGCGTAACCACCCGCAAGGCTCCTGACGGCAGCGACATCGGCTTCGTTGGAGCAATCGAGCATGTCGAGACCGACATCATTAACCACATCGCCACCGACTACATCCCCGTGATTGCGTCGGTCGGACCGGATGCTGAAGGCCGCAGTCACAACGTCAACGCGGATGATGCAGCCGCGGCTGTCGCGATCGCAACCGAGGCCTACAAGGTCATCTTCCTCACCGACGTCGCCGGCTGGCTCTCCGACTCGTCAGATCCCGGCAGCCTCGTCAGCCAGGCCACGACCGAGGAGCTCCAGAGCCGCATCGGCGAGGTCGAAGGCGGCATGCGTCCAAAGTTGCAGGCGTGTCTCGATGTAGTCAACGGCGGTGTCGGTTCAGCGCACATCGTTGACGGACGCGTAGCCCATTCGCTGCTGCTCGAGCTCTTCACCGATGCGGGGATGGGGACCAAGATCGCCGCGCCGCAATGAACCTGACCGATCTCCAAGCACTCGAGCGCCAGAGCGTCGTCGGAACCTATGCGCGCCTGCCGCTGCAGATTGTCAGGGGCAGCGGTTCATGGGTTTGGGACGAGGACGGCAATCAGTACCTCGACCTGCTCTGCGGCATCTCGGTGACAAATCTTGGGCACTGCCACCCCGACGTCGTTGACGCAATCCGCGATCAGGCGCGCACACTGATTCACGCCTCAAATCTGTTCTATACCGAGCCGGGGATCAGGCTCGCCGAGCGGCTGTCGAAGTCGTCGCTGGGGGGAAGGGTGATCTTTGGCAACTCCGGCGCCGAGGCGGTCGAGGCGGCGATCAAGTGCGCCCGGCGCGCCAAGCCCGGTGGGGAGATCGTCAGCCTGGAAAACGGCTTCCACGGCCGCACCTATGGAGCTCTGTCGGCAACTCATCAGGAATCGAAGCAGGCACCGTTTGCGCCGCTGGTCGGGGGCTTCAAGCCGGCGGCGGCCACTGCCGAGGGGATAGCGGCCGCTGTGGGCCCCAATACGGCCGCTGTGCTGATCGAAGTGATCCAAGGCGAGGGCGGAGTGCACCCTGTGCAGGCGGCAGCCCTCGAAGCCGCCAGGGCCGCCTGTGATCAGCATGGATCCGCCCTCATCTTCGATGAGATTCAGACCGGGATGGGCAGGACTGGCACGCTCTGGGCCTACCAGCAGACCGGCGTTGTCCCTGACGCGATCACGGTTGCTAAGGCGCTGGGCGGAGGGCTTCCGATTGGGGCCTTGATCACGGGCGAGCGGCTGCAGGATGCTCTGGTGGCCGGCGACCACGGCTCGACATTCGCGGCGGGGCCGCTCGTCGCGCAGGCCGCCCTCGCAGCCTTGGCGGCAACCGACGACGAGCATCTTCTCGGCCGCGTAGAGATGTTGGGCGAGCGAATCCGCACGCGCCTTTCGGAGATGCCTGGCGTCACGGGCGTACGCGGCCGCGGATTGATGATCGGGTTCGACCTCGAACACGGCGACGCGCCTGGCCTCGCAATTTCGGCGCTGACGGAGCAGCGGCTCATTGTCAACGCGACCGGGCCCAGCACGGTCCGTCTGCTTCCGCCGTTGACGATCGACGACGATGAAGTTTCAGAGGGCTTGACTCGAATCGCCAGCGCGATCGCCAACCACAATGCGCGTTGATCGCCGAGTCTGCCTAAACTGCCGCCGATGACCGACGAAGCCAGAACAGCCAGCTATGTAGCCAACCCGGATGAGGTTGGACGCGTCCTGCTTCTCTTCTCGGGCGGCCTCGACACGAGCGTCATGTGCAAATGGATCCAGGACGAGTACGAGGCAGAGGTCGTTGCGCTGACGATCAACCTCGGCCAGCCGGGAGAGGATTACGACGTCGTCAAGCAGAAGGCGCTTGACCTCGGCGCGATCGCCGCTGAGGTGATTGACGCGCGCGACCAGTTCGCAGCCGAGTTTGTCGCTCCGGCAATTCTGGCCAACGGCACCTACGGACTCGGATACCCACTATTTACTGCGCTGGGGAGGCCTCTGATCGCGCAGCTCGCGGTAGAGGCGGCGCGCCGCCATGGTTGCGACACGATCGCCCACGGCTGCACCGGAAAGGGCAACGACCAAGTCCGAATCGATGGGACCGTGGCCACGCTGGCCCCGGAGCTGAAGATCGTTGCTCCAGTGCGCCAGTGGCAGATGGGTCGCGAGGAGGAGATCGCCTATGCGCGCGAGCACGGCATTCCGATCAAGGGCGGCGCCGAGCAGACTCCTTATTCGATCGACGACAACCTTTGGGGGCGGTCCTCCGAGGGCCGTTGGATCGAGGACCTCAAGCATGCTCCCGACGACGATGTCTTTCAGCTCGTGACTCCGCCCGAGCAGGCGCCGGATGAACCGCAGCTTGTCCAAATCGGCTTTGAGGCGGGAGTTCCGGTGTCAGTAGACGGTGTTTCGATGGGGCTTGTCGAACTGCTCGACCATGTGACCGAGATCGGCTGTCGTCACGGAATCGGGATCGTTGACCACATCGAGGATCGCATCGTCGGCCTCAAGGTCCGTGACATCTACGAGGTGCCCGCAGCGACGATCATCCTCAGCGCGCACGCCGAGCTGGAGCGGCTCGTCTCCACAATCCACCAGAACCAGTTCAAGGCGGGTCTCGACCGCCAGTGGGCCTATCTCGTCTACGCCGGGCTGTGGTGGGAGCCGCTGCGAGAGAATCTTGATGCCTTCATGCGCTCGGCAAACGAGCGGGTCACGGGAACCATCGGCGTCAAGTGCTTCAAGGGCAGCGCCCGCGTGGTTACACGAGAGTCGCCAAATGCGGTCTACGACGCAGCCTTGGCGACCTTCGACACATCCGGCGGCCTCTTCAGCCAGAACGCGTCGCCTGGCTTCATCGAGCTCTGGACGCTTCAGTCGCGGATGGCCCACCGACTTCGCGAGTCGCAGCAGCAGTAGCGGCGCGTTAGGCTATTGGGATGAAGCGTGAGGCTTACAAGGTGATCGGCTACGCAACGATCCATGGCGGTCGCTACTACCTGCGGCGCCGCTACCCCAACTTTGGTCGCAATGTCCTGGTCGGTGCGGGGGCGATTGTGGCGGCAGGCGCAGCGATCGCTGTGGTGTCTGCCGTCGCCGGTCGAAGCGACGTCAACCCGCTCACTCCCTAGCCTCGCGGCCGGGTAGCATCGTGGCAATGGAACCGGCCAAGCGCCCCGACGAAGAGCCGCAGAGCATCGCGCAGCCCGCGGTGATCGCTGAGCGTCGTGCGCGCAGGGCGGAGGCCGCAGAGGCGGAGCTGCGCCAGCGGCTCGCCGACGCCGACCTCCGCGTTGCCGAGCTCGAACTGACTGCAGACAAGTCGGCTCGAGTCTTGGCCCAGTTGGACGCGAGGACCGCTCGCGATCTTCGGATCGCTTCAGTCCTTGGCGAAGCGGCCGACGCCGTGCGCGCTGCACGGGAGGCGGTGGACCACGAGATTCGCGCCCGGGAGGCGGCCGAGGCTGCCTACCGCGCCGAACGTATCGCCCGCGAGGCTGCAGAGCAGTCCGTCGTCGCGGAGCGGGCCGCCCGTGACGCTGCGACTGCCGCAATCGTCTCGGCCCGCGTCCGCGCCACCGACGGGGCCGCGGCGGCGCCGCCTCCAGACCTTCCGGCGTCGGAGATGCCGCCCACCGATGAACTTCTGAAGGGACTCTCGGCAGCCGCCGAGCGCCTCAAACAGCAGGCTCCTGCACCGGGCGAGCCTGCAACAGTGGCTAAACCTGGATCGCCTCCACCCGCCGGCGGCGGACTGGTCGGGCGCACGGCGCGGGCGCTTCGGAAGCTTCGCTCAGAGCGGCCTTGACGTTCGCCCGGGGGTAGCGGCGCGTCCGGTCCGGCCCCTATTCTCGGCGATCCGTGTCAACCCCCCAATCCGTTCATCTTCACGTCCATTCTGAGTACTCACTGCTCGATGGCGCCTGCGCAATCGACTCTCTTGCTGCACAGGCTGCGAGCTTTGGGCAGCCCGCTCTCGCGCTAACCGACCACGGCGTCATGAACGGTGCCGTCGAGCACTATCAAGCCTGTAGAACTCACGGAATCAAGCCGATCCTCGGCTGCGAGATCTACTACGCGGAGAAGCGCCCTCAAGGCGCCGCAGGAAAGAACGAGCACAACCACCTGACGCTTCTGGCCAGCACCGACGAGGGCTATCGCAATCTCGTAAAGCTCTGCTCCGAGGGGTTCCTCAGCGGTCTCGAGCGCGGCAAGCCAACGGTCGACATGGACCAGATCTCGGCGCACGGCAACGGGCTGATCGCCTTGACAGGCTGCCTGGCGTCGCGCTTTGCCGGCCGCCTCGCCGAGGGCCGCGACGACGACGCGCGCGAGCACGTCGATCAGCTCGTCGGGGCGCTCGGGGCGGAAAACGTCTACTTCGAGATCCAAAACAACGGGATCGCGGCCCAGGACAGGGCTAACGAGGGGATAGTTCGGATCGCCAAGGAGATGGGCGGCTCTCTGGTCGGCACCGGCGACGTCCATTACCTGCGCCACGAAGACCACCGCCACCACACGGCGCTGCTCTGCGTTCAGACCAAATCAACGATCGCCGACCCGCGGATGATCTTTGAGACCAACGAGTTCTACCTCCGCAACAACGAGCAGATGGCGGAGTCGTTCGCTCAGTGGCCTGAGGCTCTCGCCTCAACCGTTGAGATCGCCGAGCGCTGCAACGTCGAGCTTGAACTGGACCGCCAGCTGATCCCGCGTTTCCTTCCGGACGGTGAGGACGAAAAGACCTACCTCCGCGACCTCGTCTTCGAAGGGCTGCGCGGCCGCTACGGCGACCCTCCGCCCGCAGAAGCGATCGAGCGGATGGAGATGGAGCTCGAAATCATCGACAGGATGGGCTTCAACGCCTACTTCCTAATCGTCTGGGACTTCGTGCGCTGGGCGCGCGAGAACGGCATCGTCGTGGGGCCGGGGCGCGGCTCGGCGGCGGGCTCAATCGTGGCTTACACGCTGGCAATCACCGACGTCGACCCGCTTCGCTACGGCCTGCTCTTCGAGCGCTTTCTCAACCCAGAACGCGTCTCGATGCCAGACATCGACATCGACTTCTCGGTCCGCGGCCGCGAGCGCGTGATCCAGTACGTGACTGAAAAGTACGGCCGCGCCTCGGTCGCTCAGATCGTCACCTTCGGGCGTATGTTCCCGCGCCAGGCGACCCGTGATGCGGCTCGTGTCCTGGGCCACGAGTACGGCGCGGGCGACAGGCTCGCGAAGCTGATTCCCGATCCGATTCAGGGCCGCCCGCCAAGCTTCGAAGACTGCATGAAGGAAGGTCAGCCGCTGCGGCTCGCCTGCGACGGCGATCCAACCGCCGCTCAGATTGTTGATGTAGCCCGCGGGCTCGAAGGCGTCGTCCGCAACTCATCGATTCACGCCGCCGCGGTTGTGATCGCCGACCGTCCGCTGACAGACATCGTCCCGGTACAGCTCGCCGACTCGAATACGACCGATGAGAATGGCGACCGTGTGTACAAGGTCGTGACGCAGTTCTCGATGAAGCCCGTCGAAGAGCTAGGGCTGCTGAAGATGGACTTCCTTGGCCTTCGCAACCTCGACGTCATCGAGGACGCGCTCGACATCATCGAGCGCTCCACCGGCAACCGGCCGCACATGGCGACGCTGCCTTTGGATGACAAGCCCACCTACGAGATGCTCGCCCGCGGCGATTCGGGAGGCGTCTTCCAGTTCGAATCCGAGGGGATGCAGGACGCCCTCCGAACGGTTAAGCCGACCGAGTTTGACGACCTCGTGGCGCTCGTCGCTCTCTACCGACCTGGCGCGATGGACCAGATAGGCACATATGCCAAGGGCAAGAAGGCGCCTGAGTCGGTCCAGATCCGCGACCCTCGCCTGGTCCCGATTCTCGGACAGACCTATGGAGTGATTCTCTATCAGGAGCAGGCGATGCAGATCGCCAAGGAGATGGCCGGGTTCAGCGGCGCCAAGGCCGACGACCTGCGCAAAGCCATCGGCAAAAAGAACCGCAAGGCGATGGCCAAGCTCGAGCCGGAGTTCCGCGAAGGCTGCAAGGCGTCCAACACCGAGCCCCATGTCATCGACTGGATGTGGACGACAAACGAGAAGTCGGCCGACTACTCCTTCAACAGGTCCCACGCGGCTTGTTATGGACTGATTGCTTATCGCACCGCTTGGCTGAAGGCGAATTATCCGGCGGAGTACATGGCTGCGCTCATCTCTTCGGTGATGGACACCAAGGACAAGGTTCCGATCTTCATCAACCGCTGCGAAGAGATGGGCATCGAGATCCTGCCTCCGGACGTAAACGTCTCCGACCACGCATTCGTTGTCGACAATGGCGCGATCCGCTTTGGCCTGGACGCTGTCAAGGGCGTCGGCTTCCAGGCGGTGGAGGCGATCAAGGCGAGCCGGGACGAGGACGGGCCTTTCCTTTCGATCTGGGACTTCTGCGAACGGGTTGACGGCCGCCTCGTCAACAAGCGTGCGCTGGAGGCCTTGATCAAATGCGGCGCCTTCGGTTCCACAGGTGCGACCCGGCTCGGCATGATTAGCGTGCTTGAGCAGGCGCAGGCCGTCGGGCAACAGGCTCAAAGCGACGCGCAGATTGGCCAGGCGTCAATCTTCGACGAGGTTGACGGCCCCGAGAAGAAGGCCTCGGCGTCGAACCATCCCCCGATCTCGGGAGTCGAATACGAGCAGCGCGAGCTGCTCGCCGCGGAGAAGGAAGCAATTGGCTGCTTCCTCTCCACCCACCCGCTGCGCGAAGTCCGCGGAGCGCTGCTCGGCGCCGCGGACTGCTCGCTGTCAGCCCTCGCCGACAAGCGCGACGGCGACGTCGTCACCGTCGGCGGCATCATCACGGCGGGCAAGAAGATCCGCACCAAGAAGGGGGATCCGATGATGTTCGCCACCCTCAATGATCTGGAAGCCGACGTCGAGCTCGTGATCTTCGGCAAGACGCTTTCGGAGTGCGAGGACGCACTTCACGTCGACGAGGTGGTGCTAGTCAAGGGACGGGTCGATCACAAGGACAGCAGCAAGACTTCGCTGGTCGCACAGTCGGTCAAACGCTTCGAGGCGACTCCCGAGCAGATCGAGACCGCCGCCAAGAAGGAGGCGCTTGACGCGCTGGGGCCGCAGCCGATTCATCTGCGGGTCGACGCGACCGACGGCGGCCTGATGGCAAGCGTGATCGACGAGCTCAAGCACATCCTTGGAAACCACTCCGGCAAGCACGAGGTTGTGCTTGAGATCGCCACCACCAACGGCGGCCGCCAACTTCGGTTCGGCGACCGCTTCCGGGTCGAGCCGACGCCCAGCCTCCGCGCGGAACTGGAACACGTCCTTGGCCCGATGGCCATGAACACTGCCGGTCAGGCCGCTTAAGACTTCTTTCGCTGCTTGAGGCCGCGCTCGCGGAGCTTCACCGCTTCGGCGACCTGTCCGGCCGTTGGACCCTTCTTTTCAGGGCCCGGCGTCTCAAGCACGCAGGGCAGCTGATCGAAGCGCGGCTCAGAGAGAAAGACCGCGCAGCCGTCGGCGCCAAGCTCACCTTCGCCGAGGTCGGCGTGGCGGTCGCGGTTGGAGCCAAACTCCATCATCGAGTCGTTGCAGTGCAGCGAGCCGATGCGGCCGGGTCCGGTCGCAGCAACCGCTTCGTCGATCGCGACTGTCAGCGCGTCGGCCGACCGGATCTCAATGCCCGACGCGAGCATGTGACAAGAGTCCAGGCAGATTCCAAGCCGGTCGCTTCCGCCGGCAGCGTCGATCAACGCCCCGAGCTCGTCGAATGAGCGGCCGAGGGTGCCCCCGGCTCCGGCGGTGTTCTCAAGGTGGAGCGAGCAGCCTCCCGTCTCGGCCAGCGCTTCGGCGATCGTTGCGCCGGCTCGCTCAATCGCCTGTCCAACGTCCCCGCCCTTGGCGGATCCGGGATGGAGCACGACAGCGGTAGCTCCAAGAGCTTCGCCTGCGTCAAGCGAAGCGATCAGAGACGTGAGGGTCTTGGCCCGTATATCGCTGTCTTCGCTGGCCGCATTGAGTAGGTAGACGGCGTGGATCAGCAGCGCGTCGACGCTGC
>WLNX01000048.1 GCA_009699565.1 Actinomycetota bacterium
ATCGCCGGCACCGAGCTGCAGCCGTCGCCGGCAGCCAACAAGGTCTCTGCAACTCCCCCGGTTGCGGTTTCCGTAAAGGTGCTCAACGGCGGCGAGAACAACGAGAAGAACGTCACCGTCACCGTCACTCTGACCTCCCCCGGGGCGAAGCCGGTCACCGCCAAGAAGGTCGTTAACCAGACGGCCGCAGGCAGCGAGACCGACGTCTCAATCGCACTTCCCTCCGTCCCGAAGGGTGCGGCGGCAACACTCACGGTCAAGGTCAGCCCGGTTGCAGGCGAGTCGAACACCGACAACAACGAGCAGACCTACACCGTCCTCTTCGCAGCAGGTTGATCGCCCCTCCGCGGTCTATCCTCTGCGGACAGTGAATTCCTTGAACGGCAATGCCGCGCTGATCGCGCTGATCGCTTGCGCAATCGCGATCGCAGCGCTTGCCGGCGTAGCGGTCGCCCTGGTCATGCTCCGGCGACTGCGGCGCGATCAGACGCTGCTGATCGGTGACAAGGAGCGAGACATCGCAGGCCACGCGGCCGACCTTGAACGCCAGTTCGTCGCCCTCCACGACCACCTGATCGACATTGCAACACGGCTTGATGCTCGCGTCGCGATAGCCGAGAAGCGTCTCGATGGGGCAGTCACACATCGCGGAGTTGTTCGCTACGACGCATACAACGAGCTCTCCGGCCACCAATCGGTTTCGATAGCCCTGCTCGACAGCCATCGCTCGGGCATCGTTATCTCGTCGATCCAGCACCGCGACCAAACCCGCTTCTACGTCCGCCAAGTTGAGCGGGGTAAGGGAACCGTCGAGCTTTCGCCGGAAGAGCAGGAAGTCGTCGACGGGGCGATCGCCGGCGAACTGCTCGACTTGGTGGACCTGCGATGACGAGGATCGGCTACCTGGGACCGAAGGGCACCTTCAGCGAGCAGGCGATGTTGGAGTCGCTTGCGATCGCAAACGCCGGCCAATCGCCAACTCCGGTCGAGCTTCCGACGGTGCACGAGGTTGTCAGCGCGGTCCAGAGCGGCGAGGTTGACCGAGCGATCGCACCGGTTGAGAACTCGGTCGAAGGCGGCATCAACCAGGTGATTGACGCACTCGTCCACGATGCTCCCGATGTCCACATCATCGGTGAGTACGTGCTCCCGATCGATCACTCGCTGATCGCGCGGGACGCTCTTGAGCCCGCCGAGATCACCGCTGTTGTCTCCCACCCGCAGGCGCTCGCACAGTGCGCGTCGTTCCTCAGGCGCGAACTTCCGAACGCAAGACTGATCCCCTCGACGTCAACGGCGGAAGCGGTCCAGACCGTGCTGGCGAGTTCAGAGCCGATCGCAGCGATAGCCGGCAGTGCTGCAGCCGCGCAGGAAGGCGCGGTAACGATTAAGCCATCGATCGCCGACCACGAAAGCCTTGAGACCCGCTTCATCTGGCTCTCGCGCGAACCTGCGGGCCCGCCGAATGATGGAGCGGCCGGCAAGAGCGCGATCCTCTTCTCCGGCGCAGGCGACGGATCGCCTGGCTGGCTGCTCGACTGCCTGAGCGAGTTCGCCAGTCGCGGGGTCAACCTCACCCGCATCGAGTCGCGGCCGGAGCGACTCCAACTGGGGCGCTATCTGTTCCTCGCAGACATCGAGGGCAGGGTCGACGTTCCCGGTCCCGCTGCCGACGCCGTCAGCGGCCTCGAAGCGCACTGCCAGCAGGTGCGGGTACTCGGCAGCTACCCCGTGTGAGCAACGCGCCGACTTTCGCCCAGCCGTCGGCTCCGCGGATAAACTCGCCTTCAGGCGAATGACGACGCTGGCGACATCAGCCTCAACCGACTCGGAACCAACGCTTTCGAGGCAGCGGCCGATGCGTGAAAGCGGTCGCGTGCTGGTGCTCAACGCAACCTACGAGCCAATCAATGTCTGCACCGTCCGCAGAGCGGCAATCCTGCTGCTGAAAGAGAAAGTCGATCTCATCGAGCGCGGCGATGGCGATCTGCGCTCGGAGTCGCGGGTGCTGGCCAGCCCGCTGGTTGTGCGCCTGCGCAGCTACGTGAACGTTCCGAGGGACAGCTCAAAGCGGCGGATCACCCGCCGAGCGGTCTTCGCCCGGGACGGATGGGCCTGCCAGTACTGCGGGACCGGGTCCAATCTCACCGTCGACCATGTCATCCCTCGCTCGAAGGGAGGGCCGTCTACGTGGGAGAACATCGTCGCGTCCTGCGCCCCCTGCAACCGGCGCAAAGCCGACCGCCTTCCATCCCAGATCAACATGCACCCGAGGAAGGCGCCGCGCGTTCCCGGGCCGGATGTCTTTATCACCGTCGCCTCGCAGCGGATCCCTCCGGCATGGCGCCAGTGGCTGTCGCCAGAGCTGGCGTAATCGCCATCCCTGAGCCGTGGTAGATTTTTTCTACCAGAGAAAGGGGGTGGTCCAAATCGACAAACCAATGTTTTTCGGGACCCTGGAGGTGACCGGCCGCTAGCGCGGTTGGCTGGACCCGCTAAGCGGAATCCAATCCGGGACACCGTTGGCCCTTTCGCCGGTGCTGGTCCCCCCGGCCGCCAGCCACAGTGGCAGGCGAAGATGAACAGGCCAATTTGAATTCAGTCAGATGTTTGGAAGGGCGTCGGGGATTTCTCCGGCGCCCTTCTGACGTTCCCGCCGGCTACTCGTCGGCTTCGTCAGGCTCGGCTTCGTCAGCTTCGGCGACCTCGGACTGCGGTTCTTCGGTCGCAGGGGCCTCGCCCGCCGCGACGACCGACTCGGCGCCCTCGGCGCCTTCCTCGAGGGCGACTGCGTCGTCAGCAGCGTCATCCTCGGCTTCATCGACGACGACGGCTGTCGCGCTGACGACGTCGTCTTCGCGGATGTTCATCACCTTCACGCCCTGAGCGCCTCGGCCGTAACGGTTGATGCCGCTGACAGCGGTGCGCTGCACCATCCCCTCTCTCGAGATGAAGACGAGCTCCTGGTGCTCGCGGACGACCAGCGCCCCGGCTAGTCCGCCCTTGGCTTCGGTCAGAGCGATTGTCTTTACGCCCTTGGCTCCGCGCTTGGTCTTGCGGTACTCGCGCACCAGCGTGCGCTTCCCGTAGCCATTGTCAGTGATCACCAGCAGGTCCATGTCGTCGCGGGCGATATCCATCGCGATGACTTCACCCTTCTCACCCACGTCCATCCCCTTGACGCCGCTGGTGCTGCGGCCCATCGCGCGGGCATCGGACTCGGCAAAGCGGACGGTTAGGCCGGCCCGGGAGACGATCAGCACCTCGTCCTCCTTGTCAACGCCGCGGACCACGATCAGCTCGTCGTCATCTCGAATCTTGATCGCGATGATGCCGTCGGCCTTGATCGGCGTGTTGTACTGCTGGAGCTCGGTCTTCTTGATCGTGCCCTTCTTCGTGGCAAAGACGAGGTACTCGGTCTCGGTGAAGTCGCGGGTTGCGAGAACCGCCTCGATCCGCTCGCCCTCGCGCAGTGGCAGCACGTTGACTAGTGCCCGCCCCTTCGCGGTGCGTGACGCCTCGGGGAGCTCGTAGACCTTAGAGCGGTAGACCTTCCCTCGGTTGGAGAAGAACAGAAGGTAATCGTGCGACGAGCAGACAAACAGATGCTCAATGAAGTCACCGTCCTTCATGTCCATGCCGGTGACGCCGCGGCCGCCGCGCTGCTGCTGGCGGTAAGTGCCAAGCGGAAGCGACTTGATGTATCCGCTTTGCGTGATCGTGATCACCATCTGCTGGTCGGCGATCAGGTCCTCGATGTCAATCTCATCCTCGCTGGGCGAGATCAGCGTGCGGCGCTCGTCCGAGAAACGTTCGTTGATCTCCCCGAGCTCCTCCTTGATCAGGTCAAGCACGGCCTGCTCGCTTCCAAGCAGCTCGCGCAGCTCGCGAATCCGCTCCATCACGTCGTCGTGCTCGCTCTTGATCGCGTCCGCCTCGAGGGCAGTCAGCTGGGCAAGACGGAGCTCGAGGATCGCGCTGGCCTGAATTGCCGACAGGTCAAAGTCGGAAACCAGCTTCTCGCGCGCGCTGTCGCGATCGGCCGCATTGCGGATCAGCTTGATCACTGCATCGAGGTTGTCGAGCGCAATCAGCAGGCCGAGCAGGATGTGTGCGCGTGCCTCCTTGATTCCAAGCTCATGCTTCGCGCGGCGTACGACCACCTGGCGCTGGTGAGCGACGTAGGCGGTCAGAACCTCGCGCAGCGACAGCGTGCGCGGCACGCCGTCTACCAGGGCGACCGTGTTGACGCCGAAGGTCGACTGCATCGAGGTGTGCTTGTAAAGCTGATTCAGAACAACCTTGGGAATCACGTCGCGCTTGAGCTCAATGACGAGACGCATGCCGTTGCGATCGGACTCGTCGCGCAGGTCGGTGATGTCCGGGATCTTCTTCTCGTGGACGAGCTGGGCGATCTTCTGAATCAGGCCGCCCTCGCCGCCCTTCTTGACCATGTAGGGAAGCTCGGTGACGACGATCGCCTCTTTGCCCTGGGTCAGAGGCTCAATGTGAGCCTTCGCCTGCACCCGCACCCGGCCGCGGCCGGTCTCGTAGGCGTCGCGGATCCCCTGAACGCCAAGAATTGTGCCCCCGGTCGGGAAGTCGGGACCCTTCATGTGCTTCATCAGGCCGTCGAGCGAGATGTCGGGATCGTCGATCAGCGCGATCGTTGCGGCTGTCACTTCGCCAAGGTTGTGGGGCGGAATGTTGGTCGCCATTCCAACGGCGATGCCGGATGAGCCGTTGACGAGGAGGTTGGGGTACCGCGCCGGCATGACGGTCGGCTCCTGCGTGCGACCGTCGTAGTTCGGGACGAAGTCGACGGTGTCCATGTCGAGGTCGCGCAGCATCTCCGTCGCGAGCCGCGTCATGCGTGCCTCGGTGTACCTCATTGCCGCAGCCGGGTCGTCGTCGACCGAGCCGAAGTTGCCTTGACCGTCAACGAGCGGATAGCGCATCGAGAAGTCCTGGGCCATGCGGACGAGCGCGTCGTAAATCGCCGAGTCGCCGTGGGGATGGAAGTTGCCCATGACCTCGCCGACGATGCGGGCGCACTTCGAGTAGCCGCGGGTGGGACCGAGACCTAGTTCCGACATTCCGTAGAGGACGCGGCGATGGACCGGCTTGAGCCCGTCTCGGACGTCGGGCAGCGCCCGGCCGACAATCACGGACATCGCGTAGTCGAGGTACGCGGTCTTCATCTCGTCTTCGAGCGCGCGGGGCTCGAAGCGGTCACTCAATACGTCTGCGGAAGCCATTCTTTATTCCTCTCCAGCCCAGGTGATCATTAGACGTCGAGGTTTACGACGTCGCGAGCGTTGTCTTCGATGAAGTTTCGGCGAGGTTCAACGACGTCGCCCATCAGCATTGAGAAGATCTCATCGGCTGCGACGGCGTCGGCGATTGAGACCTTCTGCAGCGTGCGGGTTGCCGGATCCATCGTCGTCTGACGGAGCTGCTCGGCATTCATCTCGCCGAGGCCCTTGAAGCGGCTCAGCTGCACACCCTTCTGTGCAACCGAGAGCACCGCAGTGCCGAGCGATTCGAAGGTTGACGCCATCTCCTCGCGGTCGCCGAGGCGCACCACGAAGGGCCCGACTCCAGTCAGCTTGACGATCTCCTCGTGAAGCTTGAGCAGGCCGAGGTACTCGGCGCTCTCGAACAGCTCGATCGGCATCCGGTGCGTCCGTGCGAGGCCGCTGCCGCGCTCGATCGAACGGATCAGAAGGATTCCCCCGTCGCTGGATTCAAGTTCCGTAGTGAGGATCCCAGCCTCGGCATCCTTGGCCCCAAGCAGCTTGATCGCGTCCTTGGAGCTCGCGATCCCGTCGCTGAGAAGTGCGGACTCTTCGAGGAAGCGGACCATGTCCTCGCCGTGGCGTGCGCGAAGGGCAGCCGAGAGCTGCTCGTAGCGGCGCATACTGCGGCGATAGCCCTGCCACTTGGCCTCGGTCAACTTCACCTTTTTCCCGGCGCCGTCGGTGATCTCAAACTTCTCGTAACTGTCGGCGAGGAGCACCTCTTCGAGCTCCGAGTCCTTCTCGATGTAGCGCTCCTGAGAGCCCTTCTTGATTTTGTAGAGGGGCGGCTTTGCGATGTAAACGAAGCCTGCGTCAATCAGCGGCTGCATCTCGCGGAACAGGAGAGTCAGGACGAGCGTCCGGATGTGGGCTCCGTCGACGTCAGCATCGGTCATCAAGATCACCTTGTGGTAGCGGGCGTTCTCGATGTCGAATTCCCCGGCGATGCCGGTGCCAATCGCCGTAATAAGTGCCTGAACCTCGTTGTTTTGCAGGACTTTGTCGATCCTCGCCTTCTCTACGTTGAGGATCTTGCCGCGTAGCGGCAGGACGGCCTGGGTGTTGCGGTCGCGACCCTGCTTGGCCGAGCCGCCGGCGGAGTCACCCTCGACTACGAAGAGTTCGGCGAGCGACGGATCCTTGACGGAGCAGTCGGCAAGCTTGCCGGGCAGGCGCGAATTCTCCAAGGCGCTCTTGCGACGCGTCAGGTCGCGGGCCTTGCGGGCGGCGCTCCGCGCCTGTGCCGCTTGGACGGCTTTACGGATAATCGCTCTCGCATCGGCAGGATTCTCTTCAAGGAACTCTGCGAGCTTGGTGTTAACAATGCCCTCGACGAAGCCCTGCATGCCGGGGTTGCCGAGCTTGGTCTTGGTCTGACCCTCGAACTGAGGGTCGGTCAGCTTCGCCGACAGAACAGCGGTCAGGCCTTCGCGGACGTCCTCACCGCTCAAGTTGTCGTCCTTCTCCTTGAGTTCTCCCTTGTCGCGCGCGTACTTGTTCAGCGTCCTCGTCAGAGCCGACCTCAGGCCGGATAGGTGAGAGCCGCCCTCGTGCGTGTTGATGTTGTTGGCGAAAGAGAAGACCGACTCTTGGTAGGACCCGTTCCATTGCAAAGCGCACTCGACTGCGCCCTCGTCGCCTTCGTCGGAGAAGTAGACGACCTTGGGGTGAATCGGCTCCTTGTTCTCGTTCAGGTAGGTGACGAAGTCCTTGATCCCACCCTCGTAACAGAAGTCGACGGTCTGTCCCGTCCCGCGCTCGTCGGTCAGGGAGATCTTCAGCCCGCGGGTGAGGAAGGCCGTCTCGCGCAGCCGCTGCTCAAGAATCGAGAAGTCGAATTCGGTTTCGTCGAAGATGCTCGCGTCGGGTAGGAAGGTGATCGCCGTGCCGGTTGCATCGGTCTTCTCGCCCTTGACCAGCTCCGCAAGCGGAGCGCCGCGCGCGTAGTTCTGAGTGTGATGGAAGCCCTCGCGGCTGACGTCGATCGAAAGCTCTTCGCTCAGCGCATTGACGACCGATACGCCGACTCCGTGCAGACCGCCGGAGACCTTGTACCCCTCGCCGTCACCAAACTTGCCGCCGGCGTGAAGCACCGTCAGCACGACCTCGACGGCCGGTTTCTTCTCCTTCTCATGCATCGAGACGGGGATCCCGCGACCGTCGTCGACAACCGTCACCGAGTTGTCTGCGTGGATCGTGACCGAGACCGAGCTGCAGTGGCCCGCGAGGGCTTCGTCGACCGAGTTGTCGACGACCTCGTAGACCAGGTGATGAAGGCCGCGGACGCCGGTCGAACCGACATACATTCCCGGGCGCTTGCGGACGGCTTCAAGCCCCTCAAGGACTGTGATGTCGGACGCATCGTACGACCCACTCGTAGTGGCCTGCGTGGCGTCCTTCTTGGGGTCCTTCTCAGCTTTGGTCATTTCGCTCCGATAAAGGTAAAAAACCTCGGTCCCGTGGGCATTTCCAAGGGGCCGAGGCAGACACTTTTGGTATCCAGAACAATAGCAGTTGGGTAGGCCGGACTGACGCTCACAGAGGGCCGAAATAGCCCGTAAACATCGTAAATTTTGACCAAATCAGCCTCAGCGGTCAGTAGTTACTGAGCGCCGTCGTGGGACCAGCCCTTGGCAGCCACCGTTTGGCACCGCAAAGAGCTCACGCGCGGCTCACCTAGAGCACCGTTAAGCGACTTGATCAGGGTGACGCTCATGAGGTCAATCTCCTGTGCCCAAACGGCGCTCGAGCAGGTCACGGTGAGGACACCGCCGGCCTCTCCCGTAGGCGATGCCTGAGCTGCTACTGCGTCGCCCACGGCCGACGCCCAGTGGAGCTGTATCTGGGCCAGCGTTGTCGCCGGCGTCAGGCGGTCGGCGAGTTCGCGGATAGAGGTCCCCGCGGACCTGGGAGCGGAACGCCGGCGGCTCATGCGGCAAGCTCCTGGCCGACGACGCCGCGCTCAACTGTGACGCGCGCCACTCCCGCAGCCTCGCCGCCCGGTACGTGCTCCAACTCGGTTGTCGTCACGACCGACTGACCCGCGGCCGTGATTCGCTCGACCAACCGTGCGCGCCGATCAGCGTCGAGTTCGCTCATCACGTCGTCAAGCAGCAGCAGGGGGGTCTGCCCCCTCTCGGCCGCAAGCACCTCTCGCTCCGCCAACAGCAGCGAGAGGAGCGCCACCCGCTGCTCTCCCTGCGAACCGTATACGCGCAGTTCGCGCCCCTCCCGGCTAAGGAGAAGCTCGTCGCGGTGAGGCCCATGCCCGGTGAATCCGCGCTCCAAGTCGGAACTTCGACGCTCCAGGAGCTCGGCGGCGAAGGCGGCAGGGTCCTCCGCCGTGCTGCGAGGCCGGTAGCGGAGCTCAAGCCCCCCGGGCAGCCCAAGCTCGGTGGCTATCTCCTGAGCGGGTTCGCCTACCAGGGCAACCGCCCGCTCCCTCTCCAGTCGCAGCGCGATCGCGTGGCGTCCCAACTCCAGATCCCACGTATCGAGCTCGGAGGGATCGACTCCGTGGTTGCGGATTCTCGAAAGGAGGGCATTTCGCTGGGCCAGGGCTGCACCATAGTCGCGGCGAACCGAAGCCCTTGCCGGCCACAGACCGGCCACCAGCTGGTCGAGGTGATCGCGCCGCAACGACGGCGCGCCCTTGATCAGATCCAGCCGGTCCGGCAGAAACACGCAGGCCAGCGGGCGGAACGGAACGTCCACGAGGCGGTCTACCGGGCCTCCGTCAGCCGTTACGTGGCGTGGTTGACCGGGTTCGAAGCCGACAGCGAGCGTGTGCGAGCCTGCATCGCCTTCAAGTTCGAACTCAACCCTTGCCGCCCCCTGACCGAAGCGGATGAACTCGCGGTCGTTCGAGGTGCGGCAAGAGCGCCCTGTGCAGCCAAAGTAGAGCGCCTCAAGCAAATTCGTCTTGCCGGCGCCATTTGCGCCGTAGATCACTGTCAGACGGTCTCCCAGCGTGATAGAGGCATCCTCATAACAGCGAACGTCGCGAACCCGCAAGCGACGGATCAGCTCCATCAGGCGTTCAGGCGAATCGGCATAATCAGGTAGAGGAAGCCGCTCCCGTCCGCAGACACGATCAGCCCCGGACGCAGCGGGTTGATCAGCTTGAGGATTACGTCATCCGAAGTGGTGCTCTCAAGACCTGCAACAAGAAACTCCGGGTTGAAGCCAATCTCCATTGGTTCGCCAGCGAACGGAACCGGCAGAGTGTCCTTCGCTTCGCCTACATCCGGCGTCTGCGCCGACAGTGTCAGCTCGCCCTCGGTGAAGGAAAGCCTTAGCGGGGCATTCTTCTGAGCCAGCAGCGCGATCCGCTTAGCGACGGTGAGGAACTCCTCTGTCGAAATTGTCAGCTCGTGTTCAAAAGCGTCTGGCAGGAGCTGCTGGTAGCTGGGAAATTGACCATCGATCAAGCGTGACGACAGAGCTACCTGACCGACTTCGAAGACGACCTGATTGGATCGAACTCCGATCGCTATCGATTCTGTCGCCGGCTCGACCAGCCTTGTCAGCTCTTCCAGAGCCCTCGCGGGTACGTTTGCCTCAAATCCTTCTTTCAAAGGCTCACTTAGCGCCGTCTCTTTGACGCTGAGGCGATAGGAATCGGTGGCAACCATCCGCAGCTCATTG
>WLNX01000049.1 GCA_009699565.1 Actinomycetota bacterium
CAGCTTCGCTTCGACGGAAGCGCCGCAGCGACATGTGACAGTCACGAAGGAAGGCGCGGGCAGCGGCAGCGTCATCTCATCCCCAGCCGGAATTGACTGCGGCGCAACCTGTTCGGCCGCCTTCAACCAAGGCCTCGAACTGACGCTAACCGCGACCCCGGCGGCCGGCTCCACATTCACCGGCTGGAGTTTTGCCTGCCCGCCCAACAAGGCAGTGAAGAGCGTCTGCAGGAAGATCGTCACTATCCCCGCGGGCTCGGGCAGCAATTCCTCGCCAACCTTCACCTTCAGCGTCGATTACGACACTTACCTAGTCGCAACCTTCGCCAAAGCGGCGCCCGCGCCGTCAAACCTTTTCACCGTCAGCGCCGACGGGGCTTCGACGGCGGACCTGCTGACGCTCGTGAAGGTGCCCGGCCCGGGGACGGCCGCGCAGCTCGGCACCTTCTCCGGCGCCGCCAGCTCACGCAGCGCGCGCAGGGTTACCGCCTGCCGCGCCAGCAAGAAGCTCAGCAAAGCAGGGCGCTACAAGCTGAGCTGCAAGCTGACCAGCGCCGCCCGCTCGGCGCGACGCAAGGGCTCGATCCGAGTGTCGCTGCGCACAACCTTCACCCCCACCGGCGGCGCCGCGCGCACCGTCACGCGCACCGTCACGCTGAAGAAAACCAGCAGCGGCGTTACCGGTTAGACGGCGATCTCATCAGCAGGTAGCATCGCGTGACCGGCGCCCAACGTCGGCTCGCAGCCGGACAGACCGGAGATTCAAGTGACTACAGCCCCGAGAACCACGAACCGCCGCTGGCTCACCGCCGCCTTCGCCGCATGCATCGCGGGACTGGCTCTGACACCCACCGCAGCCAACGCCAACGGGTGCATCGCCCACTCGGCTGACGCCGACGGAACCGCCGCCCACCCGTTCCTGATCGAGAATGCGGCGAACCTGCAGTGCCTGCGCGACAACGCGCCCGACTATTGGACCGGCCAGCACTTCAAACAGACCGCCAACATTGACCTGAGCGCCGAACCTGCATGGACATCAACAATCGGGACGGTTGCCGAACCATTTACCGGAAGCTACGACGGGAACGGTCAGACGATCACGGGACTGCAAGTGGAGCTGACCGGAAGCAATGCGGGCCTCTTCGGGGCGACCAGCGGCGCGACTATCTCGAATCTCACGATCGACGACGCTGCGATCTCTATTCCCGCGGTTGAGGCCTACAGCGGAGCTGCGCCGCTTGTCGGGACGGCTAACAGCTCAACGGTGATCACCAATGTCCATTCATCGGGAACCGTCCAAGGACAAGCGGCCGGTGGAATCGCAGGCCAGGCCCTCAACGGGACGCAGATCTGGTCATCATCCTCGTCGGCTGTGATTACCGGAAACGACTTCGGCGCCGGTGGACTAGTTGGCTTCGCGGAAATTGGTGTTTCGATCACCGATTCGTCTGCCAGCGGCAGCGTTATAGGAGACATATATGTCGGCGGACTCGTTGGCGCTGTGCGGGCTAATTCTGAAGTCTTCTATTCCTACTCGACGGGGGACGTAACCGGCCGGCCCAACTACCAAGGTGGAGGTGAAGGCGGCTACGTCGGCGGACTTGTTGGAGCTGCGATCGCGACCGCCAGTGGTAGTGGAAACGTGATTGCTCGATCATTCGCGACCGGCGATGTGACGGCGACAGATCCGCGCACCTCGAACGATCCAAACCTCTGCGGCGCGTGCGCCGGCGGACTAATCGGCGTGACAACTGAGGACGGAACCGAGATGCCGAACGTAATCGCCGACTCTTTCGCCAGCGGCACCGTCACCGGCGGGATCGCAGCCGGTGGCCTGATCGGCAGGAATATGGGTGGAGCTGCAGGTTCTGCGAACTCCACGGCGACGATCGCCGACTCCTACTCGCGCAGCGCAGTCAGAGGCCCGGAGAACGCGACCGGCGCGATCCTTGGCGCGATGACCGAGGGCATCTTCAATGTGACCGACACCTTCTGGAACCGAACCGACGCTGACGACGCGGATGTCAACTCCTACGGCATGCGATCAACGCAGGCCCTGATGAAGACCTACGCGTTTTACGCGAACGCAACCTGGGACATCTCCGACACCTCGCCGACCACAAAGAAATGGGTGAGCTGCGCCGCGCACAACGACGGCTACCCATTCCTTCAGTGGTACGCAGCGAAACAAAACTGGACCTGCTCGCCCGCCCCATCGAACCTCTTCACCGTGCGCGCGGACGGCTCGTCAACCACGGCCGTCAGCTCACTGATCACCGTCCCCGGCGCCGGCAAGGCCTCGCAGACAGGAACATTCAGCGGATCATCAAGCGCCCGCAGCGCGAAGACCGTCACCGCCTGCCGCGCCAGCAAGAAGGTCACCAAAGCCGGGCACTACCGCCTTAGCTGCCAGCTCACCTCAGCAGCCCGCTCAGCGCGACGCAAGGGCTCGATCCGCGTCTCGCTGCGCACCACCTTCACCCCCACCGGCGGCGCCGCACGCACCGTCACCCGCACCATCACGCTGAAGAAGACCAGCAGCGGCGTTACCGGTTAGACACCGCAGCCACTATCTTCCCGTCGAATGATCGAACCGGGCAAACCGCGCGACACCGCGCCGAGTGATCTCGACGCGCCGCCGAAGCTGAAGCTGGCGATCCTCACCTGCATGGACGCGCGCATCAACCTGTGGGACCTCTTCCACCTGGGGCTCGGCGACGCGCACGTGATCCGCAACGCCGGCGCCATCGCCACGCCCGACGTGATCCGCTCGCTGGCGGCATCACAGAGACTGCTCGAAACCGAAGAGATTGTTGTGATCCAACACACCGACTGCGGCATTCACCGAATCGCCCCGACCGAGTTCGCGAAGCAGGTCGGCGAAGAGATCGGCGAAGTCCCCGACTGGACCGTGCCGGCGACCGCCGATCCTCACACCACGCTCGCGCTCACGCTGAAGCTGCTGCGCGCCGCGCCGGAGCTGAAACACCGCGACAAGATCAGCGGCTGGGTACTTGACGTTCAGAGCGGCGAGCTGAGCGCAGAAGGTTCCTAGCGGAACCGGCGAAGTTGCCCACGCTGCGGTTTATGATTCTCCGCTTACCGACGCTCAGCTAAGGAGCCATCGTGCCGCGCAGCAGCTCAATCCGAGGACTAACCGCCACCGTTGCCGTGCTGTTCGCGGCGGCGCTTGCGCCTGGCGCACAGGCGGCTAGCGCGATCTCGCCAACTGCCTTTATGAGCGGGACGCGAATCGGCACGATCGCCCCGACCGGCAGCCTCAGTCGGGGTCGCGCTGACGCGACCGTGACGTTGCTAGGTAACGGCAAAGTCCTAGTCGCGGGTGGTTATCCGGACATGGAAGCAACGGCGAGCGCAGAGATTTACGACCCATCAACTGGCCTCTTTGCGGCGACCGGGGCCATGAACGAACCGCGTGCTCAAGCAACCGCGACATTGCTTGCTAACGGCAAGGTGTTGGTCGCAGGTGGCGTCGGCACGAGCGGCTCACTCAGTAGCGCTGAGCTGTACGACCCAGTCAGCGGAACATTCACGCCAACCGCGAGCATGCACACCGCGCGTAACGGTCACACCGCGACCTTGCTCAGTGATGGGAAAGAAGTGCTGATTGCCGCTGGAAACTCAGCCACCGAAACGGATACGAGTGCTGAGGTGTACCGGGTCGCAGCTAACTCGACCCCTGCCTCGTTTCAGGCCGTCGGGGACCTCGGGACAGCACGCGGTGCGACAACCGCAACCTTGCTGCCCAACGGGAAGGTGCTGTTCGCAGGTGGCGCCAGCAGCACCAGCGCAAGCGGCGTACTGAGCAGCGCGGAATTGTATAACCCAGGCACGCGAGCCTTCACGCCAACCGGGAGCATGCTCAATGCCCAGGCTGGCGCGACGGCGACATTGCTGGGCAGCGGCAAGGTACTGGTCGCCGGCGGCGGCCGCTACACCGGGACCGGAATTGAGGCTCGCGACAGCGCTGAGCTCTACAACCCTGCCAGCGGCACCTTCAAGGCAACCGGGAGGATGACCAATACTCGCTGGGGGGCCGAGGCAACCTTGCTCGCGAACGGACAGGTCCTAGTTGCGGGCGGCGCAGAGGCTGAAGGCGTTTCAAATCGATTCGACGTTTATGACCCAGCGAGCGGCACCTTCAAATTTGGCGGCCTGCTCCTGAACTACCGCTTTGGGGGCTCTGGGGTGCGGCTGACGAACGGCAAGGTGCTGCTGGTTGGCGGCGGCGACAACGTGAATGGCCCGACGGCCAGCGCCGAGCTGTACACGCCAGCGACGGGAGCGCCGCCGCGCGCCCCAGGCAAGCCGGCCGTTAAGTGGGCCGTCAACAAGACGAAGCGGCTCGTAACTGCCGCCGTCAACCCAGTCACCGGCGTTGCCTACACACTGACCGCGAAACTCGGCCGCAAAACAAAAACCGGCAGCTGCAAGACCAAAGGCTCAAAGATCGTCTGCACGATCTCACCAGGCCGCGGGAAGTGGGCCTTCGCGGTAACGCCAAGGAGCGTCGGCGGCACAGGCCCAGCAAACCGCAAGACCCTGAAGCTCTAAACAACAGCAGCGACGCTGCTCTACCAGCGTCAGCGGAAACGAGCGAGGTAGAGATCGTTGCCGGCGCCGCCGAGCGCGAGGAAGCGGCCGGACTTGCCGTAAGGCAGCATCGCATTTAGCTGAATGTTGGCCGGGGTGGCCAGCGTCATCAGACCGGTGGAGCCGAAGCGCTTGTCGGGCGCACCGCTCGCCGTCAGGCCGATCAGCCAGTTCTCAACGCCGGTCGCCGTGCCGCCTGATGGCGTAATGATGCTGCCGCAGTTCATTGCCGAGTCGTCGGTGATGCCGGAGCTGAACGCCCAGCCGTTCTTGGACGCGCCGAACCCTCGTGACAGATTGCCGCCGCTCGTCACCTTGCCGGCGATCTGCGCATAGGGATCACCAATCTCGCCCTCGCCGGTGACAGTTACCTGCTGGCGCCCGTTGACCGCCATCGCGCACGGGAACCACTGTGCGAAGGAGCCGGGGGAAGGCTGGTAGGCGATCTCCGCGTGGCCGTTCGTGCCAAAGCTGCCAACCGGCTTGCCGGTACTTGAAAGACGGAAGATGCCGGCGCTGCCGTGGCCGGGGTTGGCGCCGCCGCCACCGCCGATGTAGTCGAGGTGGCTGAAGCCGACCACTTCCGACTTGGGGGAAACCCACAGCGACTGGGCGGCGGCGCTTGAAGCAGCGGTCCCGTTCCAGAACATCATGCGGGCGATCCCGTCATTCGCAAACCCCTTGTCGAGCAGGCCGTTCTTCTGGAAGCGCAGGACCAGCATCGGCCGGCCAAGCGCCGTCTTGTTGGAAGAGCCGACGAGGATCCGGCCGGCCTTGGTGAAGGCGAGGCTGTAGCCGATGTCTTGGACCGCTTTCTTGACGACGCCGGTGTGGGAGCTGCCGAAAGTGCGGTCGAGCTTGCCGTCGGTCGTCAGTCGCATAACCAGCACCGCCGACACGCCGTAGCCGCCGACAACGACGATCTTGCCGGTCTGCGGCTGGATCCCGACGGCGGTAGCGAAGAACGAGCCTGCGGACGCCGGAAGATTGCTGGTGTAGATGCCGTTGTTGGCGAAGCTGCGGTCGATAGCGCCGCTGTGGTGGTAGCGGACGACGAAGACCTGCGCGTTGCCCTGCGAGTCGTACTTGCCGCCCGCGACGACGATCTTGCCGCCGGCCATCGTCGTGACGCCATAGGCGGCGAGCGGCGAATTGCCGATCGATGTGGTCAGCCAGCCCTTGCCTTTGGCAAACGAGGAATCGGGAGCGACCTGCGCCGCGCCAGCCGGCAACGCGGCAGCGCCCAGCAGGCAGGCCGCGAGTAGAGGAGCGATGGCGCGGCGCAGCAGACGAGGTCTCATCGCAACCGAGGATAGACCAGCGCCCGGGGTGTAGCCGCCGCTTGCGCGCTCAGCGGCCGACTGCTCTGGCGCCGCGGATCGCAACGCCGCCTACGCCCATCGCCAGCGCCTCCGCGCGGCTGCCGATCGCGGGCCAGAGACCGAGCTGACGCAGCGAACTAACTACGTCGTAGAACGAGTGCTCGCGGCAGACCTTGCCGTCGCGGAACTCAAAGATGTCGGTCCCCTTTGTCTCAAGCCACTTGCCGCTGGCGGGCAGCCCGATCCACAGCGGCCCGCTGTTGAGCCCGCGAAACGCCCAGGGCTCGGCGACGCGGTCGCCCTCGTGGACGACCGGCTCGCGCATCGACCAGTCGAGATGGCTGAATGCGGCGAAGAAGCCGTCGCAGTGCTTGGCGTAGGCGTCGCGGCCGCGGATCGGCTCTTCCAGCGTGACGTCCCAATACTCGATGTCGTCGGTTACGTACTCCAGCACCGCCTCAGTGCCGGTGTTCCAGGCGATCTGCCAGTTGCGGAAGAACTCGTCGGCCCAGTCGCTCATCGGCCCATCCCCCGCCGGCGCCGGTTCAGCTTCCCGACGTGCAGGTGTCGAGCGCCTTGTTGAACTTCTTCTGGGCGGTGTCGAGCGAGCCGTTGAACTGAGAGCTCCTCAGCTTCGAGACCGCCGCCTGCAGGTCGCCGGCCTTGAGCTGCTTGGAGATGGAGACGGCGAGCTTTTTGAAATCCTCAAGCTCGCCCCCCGAAGCCTTGATCTGCTCAGAACACGGACCGGTCAGCTCGCCGGAAAGCTGGTCGAGATACGGCGCCAGAGAAGCGACCGAGGTGCCGAGGTCGTCCATCACCTTGCCAAGGCAGTCGCCGGTCTCCGACGCCGACTCGAGGTTGGCGCACTTGTTCTCCTGCTTGTTGACGCGATTGACCCCGGCCAGCCAGATCTTCTCCTTCGCGACGAGCTCGTTTGCTTGATCCTCGCTGAGCTGAGTGGTGTCGGTTCCGCAGGCCGTAAAGGCGACCAGCGAGAGTGCCGTGAGTGCGGTGAGGGCGATGATTCTCATCAGGCGGTTCCTTTCGATTGATTCAGGACGACGCAAGCCGATCATAAGCGTCTGCGCGGCGAGTCTCGGTGAAGGGAAAGAGGTCGATCCAGTCGCGGCACTGGTCGAGCTCGAGGTCGGCGACCAGAACCGCGTCCTCTTCGCGCCCGGCCTGTGCCAGAACCCGCCCGTAAGGGTCGCTGATAAAGGAGCTGCCGTAGAAGCTGAGCGGCCCCTCGTCGCCGTAACGGTTGACGGCGACCATGAAGGTGCCGCTGCTGATGCCATTGGCGACGATCACCTTCTCCCAGAGCTGCTCGGTGTCGAAGCCGGGGAAGTCGGGTTCGCTGCCGATCGCCGTCGGATAAACGATCACTTCGGCCCCGTCCAGCGCGTAGAGGCGCGCCAGCTCGGGGAACCATTGATCCCAGCACGTAGGCATCCCGATCCGCTCGCCCTCGACCACGGTCGCCTGCGCGATCTCCTCGGCAGGCCCGGGCCTGAACCAGGTGTCCTCGTAGTAGCCGGCGCTGATCGGGATGTGCGTCTTGCGCGTGCGCGACAGCAGCTTCCCCTCCGGCGAGACGACGATCGCCGTATTGAAGCCGCGGCCGTCGTCGGCGGGCGCCTCCTCGTAGAGCGAGATGTGGATGTTTGCGCCGGTCTTCGCAGCCATCTCAGCGGCGAAGAGGAAGGACGGGCCGCTTTCGAGGGGCTCGGGCTGGATTGGATCGGCGGCTTCGCTGCGCCGTTCCCAGCAGACGTAGGGAGAGAGCGTTATCTCCTGGTTGCAGACGAGCCTCGCGCCGGCAGCGGCCGCCATCTCGATCCCCTCGGCCAGCAGCGCTTTGTGCTCCTCGGGATCGTCGTGGAAGCGGGTTTGGACGGCGCCGATACGCAGCGGCTTGCGGACCGGTTCCTTGACGCGTGCGGGTGAGGGAAGCACCGGGCCCGCGTCGATCAGTCGGAAGTTGCTCATCTGCTGAGGTTAACGCCGCGTTTCCGTCCGCGCGAGCCGCAAATCTGATTGCTATGACAACTTTCCCCGCGGTCCTCTCTTACATCCTTGCGCTCGTCTTTGCCCTCTCCGGCCTGGTCAAGTTCTCCGGGACCGAGGTGGCCGCGGCCGCGCCGGGGCACCTCAACGTCGCTCCGTCCACATACCGGCTGGCTGGCATCCTCGAACTGGTCGGCGCTCTGGGACTGCTGCTCGCGGCGCTTGGCGTGGTCGGAACCTTCCTCGGCGGCCTCGCGGCGCTCTGTTTGGCCATTCTGATGGGCTTCGCGATCTGGTTCCACATCGGCGTCGGCGACGGAGCCGTTCCGGAAAACCAGACCGACGGCTGGGCCCCCGCAGCCGTTCTCTGTGCACTCAGCGTCCTTGCTGCGCTCGTCATCTGGTTCTAGGCGAGCCAAGTCCAAACGGCGCAGCGCAAGCCTCTGCAGGCGTAACCTCAATCGCATGAGTTCCTCAACGCGGCGGTCCTTCATTCGCTCCGCGCTGGCGGCCGGCGCAGGCGCCACCGCCAGTTCGCTGATTGGCGGCGCAGCATCGGCCGGCGCCTCACCCTCCGCGGTCGCCGCACAGCTGCCGCCGCTCGACCTGACGGGAATGCCCTACCGCCAGGACGACCCGCGCTGGGCAAAGAAGCTGATGTGGGACCGCAAGCAGGTGGTGAAGGTGGCGCGCGAGTTCAACCACTTCACCCGCTCCGAGGCCGAATCGCTGCTGTACCGCTACAAGGACGGCAACACGATCGGCCACGAAGGCTGCATGCTGACCTGCCTCGCAATGATCATGCGGCTGCTGCACCCTCAGGCCAGCCCAGTTTGGTCGCCTTCGACCCTCAACCGCGCGGCGCAGGACGCGCTCTACTACTCGCGCTCGGGGCTTTCGATGGTGACGCTCTACCCCGACCTCGTCGCGGAGATGACGGAAGGGAACGTGCAGCTCGCGATCTCGCAGGACTACCTGCCGGGCGTTAAAGGCTGGCCGCGGATGTACACCAACACCGCGCCGCTGCTGCGCGCCTGGATGAGCCTGAGCCCGGCGCAGCGCAGCAACTTCCTCGTGATGGTCAAGACCGGCACCTACGACGACACCGTCGCCAGCCACTACGTGCTGCTCAACCCCACCGCCGCCACCACCGTCAACACCAACGACGCCGAGATCCTCGACCCCGCCGAGCCGCTGAAGCGAACTGGCTCCTGGAAGCTGAGCGACTCTGCAGCCTGGATCACTCAGGAGCCCCAGATCAAGAAGGCTTGGCAGAAAGCTGGAATCCGCCCGACGCAGATCGGGGGTGCCTGGGTCTTCTCGCGCTGGGCGCCAGACCACAGCGGCCCGCTGACGGCACCGCTGGTCGAGGCCTGGGCGCGCGAGATGGCGCCCGGCTAACGCGGGTCGGCGCGCCGACCGGGAGAAGCCGTTAGCTTCTCGGCATGCCCTCTCCCCTCAGCCGCTCCCGCACCCCAATCGCAGCGATCGCATCGGCCGTCGCGATCTTCTGCCTCACCTTCGCCTCGGCCGCCGGCGCATTTCCGGCGCGGCCGACGACGGTCACCGGCACCGTGACGACAAACGGCAAGCCGGTCTCAGGCGTGGCGGTTGCCGTTTACGGAGCGGGCGAGAGCCGTGCGAGGTGGCTCGGTGGGAGCAAGACGGCCTCCGACGGCAGCTTCAGCATTGACTACGAGGTGCCGCTGGGCGGCCTCGTCTACGCGATCACAAACGACGCCAGCGGACGCCGCCGCGAAGTGGCGGTAATCGGCTCGCCGCTAGACGTCGGCTGCGCATCGACCTGCGGCCGCCGTGCGACTATGGCCGGCCGGCTGATAGACCCCGCCGCCGGGTTGGAGTCGTCTCTGACGATCAACGAACGGACGACCGTCGCATCCTCCTTCGCGCTTGCGCAGTACTTCCACGGAACCACTATCTACGGGGTTCAA
>WLNX01000005.1 GCA_009699565.1 Actinomycetota bacterium
AGCCGGCCAGTTCATCCTCGGACCCAACGTGGCTGCGTTTGAGGACGAGTTTGCCTCCGCAGTCGGCGCCCGTCACGCGGTCGGCGTCGCCAACGGCACCGACGCGTTGACCATCGCCTTGAGGGCTCTCGGCGTCGGCCCCGGCGACGAGGTGGTTGTTCCTTCGTTCAGTTACTACGCGAGTGCTGAGGCAATCCCGCCGACCGGAGCCACGCCGGTCTTCTGCGACGTCGACCCGCAGACCTATCTGGCCACGGCGGACAACGTCAAGGCCGTCATGACGCCGCGCACGAAGGCCGTGATCGCCGTTCACCTGTTCGGCAACCTTGCCCCGGTTGCCGAGATCGAAGCGCTTGGAGTCCCCGTTGTCGAGGACGCCGCCCAAGCCGCCGGGTCGACCGGCAGCGACGGCCGCCCCGGAGCGCTCGGGACGATTGCCGCTCACTCCTTTTACCCGTCAAAGAACCTCGGGGCCTTCGGCGACGGCGGAGCGGTCACGACCTCCGACGACGAGCTCGCCGACCGCGTCCGGATGCTGCGCTTCCACGGTTCACGCGACCGCGTCACCTACGACGAGGTCGGTTACAACTCGCGCCTCGACGAGATTCAGGCCGCGGTGCTGCGAATTGCACTGACCGCGCTGCCCAGATGGGCGGCCCACAGGGCGGCCGCCGGTGATCGCTACGAGGAGCTCGGACTCGGTGAACTGGTGACGCTGCCGCAGGCCGTCGACGGGTCGGTCCCTGCCTGGCACCTTTACGTCGTCGCCACCGACCGCCCCGACGATTTGGCCGCCAAGCTTGTCGCAGCTGGGATTGAGGCGCGCGGCTATTACCGGGTGCCGATCCACCTTCAGCCTTCGATGAGCAACTGGCGCCCCGCTGACGGCTCGCTTCCGGGAACGGACGAGGCGGCCGCCCGTCATCTGGCGATCCCGATCAGCGCGACGATCACCGACCAGCAGTTGGCCGCCGTCGTCGATGCCGTCGGCGCCGCCCTTTCGTGATGCGCGTCTGGGTCGACCTGACCAACTCGCCGCACGTTCTAGTGCTGCGTCCGGTGATAGAGAACCTTCGCGCGCAGGGTGCGGAGGTGGAAGTGACCGCCCGCGATTTTGCGCAGACGGTTGCGCTCTGCGAACTGCACGGAATCGACGCAACAGTGATCGGCCACCACCGTGGCGGCAAGCTGACCGCAAAGGCCAGAGGGTTGGTCGACCGTTCGATTGCGATGCGCAAGTGGGCCAAGGGGCGCAGCTTCGATCTGGCGATCGGTCACGGCTCGAACGACGTCAATGTTGCCGCCCGGCTGCTTTCGATACCCGCGGCGACGATGTTTGACTACGAGTGGGCGACGGTTCAGCACAACGTCAACTGCAGGCTCGCCCAGGCGGTTGTCGTACCGCAGGCAATCCCGCCGGAGCGCCTGGACCGCTACGGAGCACGCGGCAAGCTGCGTCGCTACGAGGGCCTGAAGGAGGAGTACTACCTCGCCGACTTTGAACCCGACCCTTCGGTGCTCGGGGAACTTGGGCTGAGCGCCGCCGAGCCACTCGCCGTCGTCCGCACCCCGCCGGCGGTATCGCTCTACCACCGCTTTGAGAACAGCGCCTTCAGCGACGTGCTCGTCAAGCTTCGCGAGCAGGGCCAGGTAGTGGTCCTGCCAAGGACCGAAGAGCAGCGGATCGAACTCCAGCAGGCTGGAGGGTTTGTTATCCCCGAGCGGGCCGTCGACGGCCCCTCGCTGGTGGCGCTCGCCGACCTGGTGGTTAGCGCGGGCGGAACGATGAACCGCGAGGCGGTCGCGCTCGGGACGCCGGTGCTGACGACCTTCGAAGGAAAGATCGGCGCAGTTGACGAGGAGCTGATCCGCACGGGACGGATGGGTCGCCTTGAGGACCCCGACCAGGTTGAACTGGTGCGCCGCTCGCAGGCCGACGAGGCCGCCTCGAGCGCTTCGCGCGTACGACGGGATCCGCAGCTTCTGGTCGATCTGCTGCTCAGCGCCCGCAGCCCGCTTGCCAGCTGACTTGCGCGCCACTGGAGGGGAGCGCGCTTAGGGGTAGAATCCCGGACTGATGCGCCGTCGCTTCAGCACGGCGGTATTTCCGCTCCATCGTCACACGATTGCTCAGCTTCTCGTTGATGGGGGACTTGCCGCTCTCGCTTACTTCCTTGCCTTCCGTTTGCGGTTTGATCAAGCCGCAGGCCCTCCGCCGCGATATGAGCGCCTCTTTGAAACGACCTTGCCTTGGGTCGTGGTTCTGGCGCTTCTGGTCTTCCTGCTGATGCGGACCGAGCAACGGCAGTGGCGCTACGCAACTCAAGGCGACTACCTCGGCGTGCTGCAGGCGGTGGCGCTGCTTACGATCGCGGTCGCGGGGCTGATCGCATTGACCCACCCGGTCACCGTCAAGTCGGCGGGCGGGGATATCAACGTCCTCATTCCAACCGGCGTGCTCGCCTTCTTCTTCCTACTGATGCTGCTCTTCGTGGGCGGAGTCCGTTTTGTGGCAAGGACTATCCGCGAGCGTCCTATCCGGGGCTTTCGCGCCGACAAAGGAGCCCGCCGCGTATTGATCGTCGGCGCTGGCGACGGCGGCCGTCTGACGCTGCGCGAGATAGTCCGCAACCCGACGCTCGCGCTCAATCCCGTCGGCTTTGTTGACGACGACCCGCTCAAGGCCGGCCTCCGCGTTGACGGAGTCAAGGTGCTTGGAGGGACCGACCAGCTCGGGCGCATCCTTGACGAGGCCGAGCCCGACGAGATCCTGATCGCAATCCCCTCCGCTCCGGGAACACTCCGCGGGCGCGTCGTCAGAGCGGGCCGCGACCGTGGCATCGTGGTGCGCACGCTGCCGACCGTCTTCGAGCTGCTGCAGTCGGGATCGGGCCACGTTGTTCGTCAGGTCCGCGAGGTTCAGGTGGAGGACATCCTCGGCCGCGAGCCGGTGCGGATGGAACTCGATCGGGTCGGCAGCTACCTCTCCAAGGAGATCGTGCTGGTGACCGGCGCAGGCGGCTCGATCGGCGCCGAGCTATGCCGCCAGATCGCGCGCGTCGCCCCCCGCAAGCTCGTGATCCTCGACCACGCCGAAGACAACCTCTTCGAGATTCAGCGCGAACTGGAGGAGGATCGCCACGTCCATCCCTCGGCGCTGAGCGCAGTGCTCGCCGACTGCAAGAGCGAAGAGCGGATGCGCGAAGTGTTCGAGCAGTACCGACCGACTTTCGTCTTCCACGCTGCCGCCTACAAGCATGTCGGGTTGATGGAGGGCAACCCGGTTGAGGCGGTCCGCAACAACTCGGTCGCGACCAGGCTTGTCGCCGAACTGGCCGGAGAGTCGTCGGTCAAGAATTTCGTCCTTGTTTCTACTGACAAAGCCGTCATGCCGGCGACCGTGATGGGCGCTTCAAAGGCATTGGCCGAATACGCGGTCGAGGAGATGGGTGCGCGCTTCCCCCAGACCAATTACGCCTCGGTCCGCTTCGGCAACGTGCTCGGTTCGTCGGGTTCTGTTGTGCCGATCTTCCGCCGCCAGATTGCCCGCGGCGGCCCCGTGACCGTCACCGACGAGCGGATGACCCGCTACTTCATGACTATCCCGGAAGCCGTCCAGCTGATCATCCGCTCTGGATCGCTTGGCGACGGCGGCGAGATCTTCGTCCTTGAGATGGGGGAACCCGTCTCGATCATTCAGCTTGCGCGCGACATGATCGAGCTGTCCGGACTGGAGCCCGACCGCGACATCGCGATCGAAGTGACCGGGCGCCGCCCCGGGGAGAAACTCCACGAGGAGCTGTTCAATCCGCACGAGCGCCCGCAGCCCACTCCCGCCGAGCGAATCATCCACGCTTCCCGGCCCGCCCGCGACAAGGTCGAAATCGCCGACTGGTTCGCTCAGATAGAGGAACTGACCCGAAGCGGCGACGCAGCGGCTTTGGCGGCCAAGGTCGCGGAATTTACTGCCGATACGGAGCCCGCAGGCGCCCTGATCGAAGGCTCGCAGAGCGATCCGGCTACTCCAGCGCCTAAGATCATCCGTGGATGACGCCGTCTCTCGCCGCTCTCTCAATCTCTAGCGGGGTTGACCACATTGGTGCCCTCGCGGGCCTCGCCTCAATAGTTGGAGTTGGCGTGCTCGCTGCGCTCTACGCAGCGCAGTCGCGTGAGGTAAAGAGGCTGCGTGATTGGGCGGGTCGGGCGCCCGAGCGCGACGCCGAGGCTGCGGAGAGGGTTATGGCCGACGCTTCGAAGCCTGCCCCGTCCACGCCTGCCGCCGCTGGAGCCGCAGCCGCTGCCACTCGCCCCCGGGCAGCAGTTACACCTGTTCCTGCCGCCAAGCCGCCCACCGGCGCAGTTCCGGGCGCGCCAGCCAAGAGCGCCACAGGTGCCATCCCTGGTGCGCCCAAGCAGGCAGCTCCGGGCGCTCCGCTCTCGTCGCCGGCCGCCGCGGGCGCAAAGCAGCCAACCGGCGCCATTCCCGGGGTCACGGCCCCTCCGGCAAAGCCTTCGCCTGACGCTGGAGCGCCCGGCGAAGCAGCTGCGTCAGCGCCAGCGCCCGGCACCCCCGCGGCTCCGCAGCCGCCCGCTCCACAGAAGCCCGCTGCGCCGGTTCCGCCTCCTGCGCCGCCGGTACCGGCCGCGTCAACGCCCGCAGCCGCCCGCACTGCGCCGCCCCCGGCGCGGGCGACTCCTCGCCCGCGCACCGTCGCCCCGGCCCGCGGCGCGACCGACGAGATCACATTGCCGCCGCAGCGGCCTCCGGCAGCGCGCGCCGAGACTGCGGTCAGTGATGACGGAAACGAGGGCAGGCGCTCGCTGCTCCTCGTCATCATCGGAGGCCTTGCAATCGTTGTTATTGCCTTTGTGCTGATAACTCAAGTCTTTGGCGGCGGCTCCAGTCCAGCTCCAAAGCCGACCAGCATTGCCACTCCCACGACTACCGCCACCAGCACGGCGACAACCTCGACTCCGGCCGGAGTCGACCGGGCAGCGACACAGGTCGCGGTTCTAAACGGAACGACGGGAAGCGGCTTGGCGCGGACGGCCGCGGACAAGCTGCAGGCGGCCGGTTACACGAAGGTCGGACCGGTCACTACCAGCCCGGATCAGACCGCGCAGACGACCACCGTCTACTACGACACCGGATCGCAGCCTGCAGCCGCCGACGTGGCAAAGACGCTCGGTCTCAGCTCAACTGCGATCGCGCCGATGGATGCAAACATCCGGACTCTGGGACAGAACGCTTTGGTGGTTGTGGTGCTCGGCGCCGATCAGGCACAGTGAGGCGCGATGATCTACCTCGCGCGGCACGGCCAGACCGCCTACAACGTGGAGGGTCGATTTCAGGGATGGGGTGATGTTCCGCTCGACTCGACGGGCCGCCGTCAGGCCGAGCAGCTGGCCAGCGCGGTATTGAAGCTTGCTCCCGAAGTTCTTGTCTCTAGCGACATCGCCCGCGCCGTCGAAACCGCAACCATCGTCGCCGAGGCGACCGGACTGGAGTTGCAGATCGACGCACGCTTCGCCGAGACCGAAACCGGCGACTGGACCGATCTCAGCTTCGAGGAAGTCGCAGCGGCAGACCCTGAGGGGTTCGCTTCCTTTGTGAGACTCGACGCCGGTTGGCGCTTTCCCGGCGGCGAGAGCTTCGCGCAGCAGTCCCGGCGCGTCCATGAGGGCCTCGCAGACTGGCGAACCCGCTGCGCGGGCAGACTCGTGGTAGTCGTCTGCCACGGGAACGTGATCCGCCTTGTTCAGCGCGAAGCCGGCGTTGAGATGGCCGAGCGACCCGACAACGGCACCCTCGTGGCACTGTGACGCGCCTCGCGCAGATTGTCTTTGCATTGCTGGTCCTTGCAACCGGGGCGGCCTTCTTCGTGGCCCAGGAGCTCAAGACCGCGCCACCGGTCCTGCTCTCCTTCCGCCTCACGGCGCCGGCGATCTCGCCCAACGGCGATGGCCGCTTTGACAGGCAGGAGGTCAGCTTTCGCCTGAAGCGCAGCGAACTGGTCGATGTCGCAGTGGTTGATGAGCGCGGCGACGAGGTTCGCGAACTTGCTTCCGGCATCACAGTTCCCGCCTACACGCGAATCGCGCCCGTCAGCTGGGACGGCCGGGCTGCCGACGGCACGATCGCGCCCGACGGCCGTTACCGCATCCGCGTGAGGCTCCGCAGAGAAGGCCGCAGCCTCGTTGTTCCGCAGTCGTTCCTCGTGGACGATACGCCGCCGAAGGTGACCGTCATCTCGATCGGCCCGAACGCGGGTCCCGGACCGGAGTTGCTTCCGCGCGCCGACGGCGCCCCTGCCCGGATCCGGATCAACGCCGCCGCGCGCGACGGGCGCGTGCTGGTCTTCCGAACATGGCCGCAGCCGGCCCTTCAGGTTGCGACGCTGAAGATTGCCGAGGGCTCGTCCGCAACGACATGGGACGGCCGAGGCTCCGACGGCCGCCCGGTCGCGCCGGGCACTTACTTGGCCGTCGCTCAGCGCAGGGACGCCGCCGGAGTGCTTGGCAGTTCGGTCGCGCTTGACCGCGAGGGCCTGCCCGAGAGCGTCTACGGCCGCCGCCTTCCTGGCCGAGGCGGGATCACTGTCCGTCCGGTCGCGGCCCAGCCGCCGCTCGGCGCAACGAAGGCCAAGTCGGTCGCAACAGTCAATGTCGACGCCAACGGAAGCCGCTTCGCATGGTCGCTCGCCCGGGTTGGGGCGGGCGCCTCCAAGCGGGGATCAGGTAGGCGCTCGGCCGTTCGGGTTAAGCCTCCCGGCAAGGCCTCGCAGGTCTATCTCTTCACCGCCAAGAGGGGTGCTCTCAGGTCGTCGGTGCCGCTCGCAGTGGACGATGCCGCCAGTCACCCCGTTCTCGTGGTCCTGCCGCTGATGACTTGGCAGGGCCGCAATCCGGTTGACGACGATGGCGACGGCGAGCCGAATCTGCTCACGACCGGGGGGCCCGTCAATGCCGCGCGCGTACTGGGTACACCGCTGCCGCAGGGTTTTGGATCCCAGGAGAAACCGATACTTCGCTGGCTTGGTAGTGCCCGCAAGCGCTACGACGTGACAACCGACTACGCGCTGGCGACGGGGACCGGGCCGTCGCTGACCGGTCACAGCGGTGTTCTGCTGATCGGCGAGACGGTCTGGCTGCCGCCCGCGCTCTCGCGCCGCCTGCGCCGCTTCGTGACCAGCGGCGGGACCGTCGTTGAGGCGGGAGTCGACTCGCTGCTGCGCGGCGTCACGCTGACGAAGCGCGGCCAGTTGACCGATCCGCTTCCCCCTGCCACAACCGACATCTTCTCGACGACGCTTGCAGGCCTTCAGAAGGGCAACTTCGAGGTGACTGCCGGAAAGGATTCGATCGGACTCTTCGAAGGAACCAGCGGCCTTTTCAGCAATTACGACGCTATAGATGAAACGACCTCGGTTGGAAAGGGAAAGATCGTCTCTTCCGCCGTCGGCGGTGACGGTGAAATCGTGATCGTGGCTTTCCGTCTGGGCCGCGGACTCGTTATTCGCTACGGCCTGCCGCAGCTTCCGTCGCGAATCGAAACCGACTCCGACGTGAAGGGATTGATCGAGCGCTCATGGCAACTGCTCTCACGCTGACCGCATGCAGCCTGCTGGCGGGAGCGACTCTGGTCGCTCCGTCGGCGACCGCGCGCGCCCGGCTGATGCTCGCGACGCTGATCGTCTCGCCGATCGTGCTGGTCGTCCACCTCGCCGACGCCTCGCAGCTCGCTGCGCTGCGCGACCGCCCCGCGCTCGCCGCCGCCGCACTCCTCGCCGGGGTCGCAGCAGTTGGCCTGCTGACCATCCTCTTCACGCGGCGCCCCGGAGCCTTCCCGATTGCGGTCGTGCTGACGCTGCCGTTCCGGATCCCGATCTCGGTTGGCGACTCGACCGCCAATCTGCTTCTTGGCCTCTACCTCGTGGTGGCTGCCGGTGCGCTCGCCTGGCTGCTTCCGCGGCTGCGGACGGGAGCCGATGAGGATGGTTCGGCCCCTGCCGCGCTGGAGTGGGTGATCGCGGCGGTTCTTGTCTTCTACTCGGTCCAGAGCGCCTACGGTCTTGGCTCATCGGCGGCGCTCGAGAATGTCGTCTTCTTCTATATCCCGTTCGCGCTGCTGTTCGTGCTGCTGGCCCGTTCGACTTGGAGCGAGCGGCTCGCCGGTCGCACGCTGATCGTGCTTGTCGGGCTGGCGCTGGCGCTCAGCGCGATCGGATACGTCGAATTCGCAACTCGCCACATCTTCCTCAACCCGAAGGTGATCGCGTCCAACCAGTTCTCGGACTACTTCCGCGTCAACTCGGTCTTCTTCGATCCCAACATCTTCGGCCGCTTTCTCGTCGTCGTAATCGTTCTCCTAGTTGCGTGGATCTGCTGGCAGCAGAGGGCGCGCAACGTTGCCTTTGCCGCCCTCGCAGTGTCGGTGCTGTTCGGCGGGCTGCTGATCACGCTTTCGCAGTCCAGCTTTGTGGCGCTGCTGGCAGGCCTGGCTGTGATCGGTGCCCTGCGCTGGAGCGTCCGTTGGACTTCGGCAATAGTCGCCGCGGCCTTGATAATTGGAGTTGTTGGCTTTGCGGTTGGCAGTGGAGCGCTCAGCGGAGGTCGCAGCGCCGAGCGGGCCACCAGTGGCCGCGCTGCTCTGGTCACAGGCGGTGGCAGGCTGTTCATCGAGAGGCCCGCGCAGGGGTGGGGATCCGGATCGTTCTCCCGCCAATATCGCCGCTCGGAGGACGTCTCGTACGAGCGCGCCGCGTCGGCCTCACACACAATCCCGATTACCGTCGCTGCCGAGCAGGGCGTGATTGGTCTGCTCGCCTATTTGGCTTTCCTTGTGTTGGCGTTCTCGCGCGTCCTGCGCGGAGCCAGGGGCGCTCCCTGGCCCGAGATGCAGGTCGGCGTAGCCGCCGCGTTCACCGCGGTTGTCGTTCACACGTTTATCTACGCAGCCTTCCTTGAGGACCCGCTGACTTGGGTTCTGCTCGGGGTGGCCACAGCGCTGGCCGGCGCCCGTGCCGCCGACGGCGCCGAGGCAGCGCAGAGGTGAGGATCTCCCGCAGCGAGTTCGCCGCGATTGCGCTGCTGGCGGCTGGCAGCGTCGCCGCGTGGCTGATCATCGGCAGCTACCCCTCCTACGACGCCTACTACCACCTTGTTTGGGGCCGCGAGCTGTTCGACGGGACAGTTCCTTCAATCGGTGATTATCAGGCGCCCACGGCCCACCCGCTCTACATCCTGGTTGCCGGCATCCTCGGGTTGGGCTTTGGAGAGAGCGCCGATCGCGCACTTGTTCTGGTCGCGATTCTTTCCCTCGCCCTCTGCGCATGGTCGCTCTGGCGGATTGGCCGCGCCGTGTTCGGCAGGTGGCCCGGAATCATCGCCGCGTTGCTGGTTCTCGCCAACCTGACGCTCCTGCTCTATGCGGCTCGTGCATTCCCGGATCTCGTCTTTCTCGCGCTCGTCTTCCTTGCCGCGGCGCTCGAGGCCGAGCGCCGCCGTCGCGGTACCTCGGTGAGGGTTGTCTTGGCTGCAGCCGGTCTGGTTCGTCCCGAGGCGTGGGTTCTGGCTGGCATCTATTGGCTCTGGTGCGTCTGGCCTGCCGACTACGCGACCGGCCGTCGCAGCCTCCACCTTGGTTTGCTCGCATTGGTTCTGGTGGCGCCGGTTCTCTGGGCGCTGTTCGATTGGTGGGCCGTGGGCCAGCCGCTCTACGCGCTGACCGAGACCAGCAGCCTTGCCGCCGAGCTTGGCCGTCGCCGCGGACTTGCGGAGGTGCCTTCAGCCTTTGTTGACGGCCTGATCGGGGTTCTGCGGACGCCGATGTTGGCGCTGGTCGTCGTTGGTGTCGGGCTCGAGATTCTCCGTCGCCGGGGAAAGGTTCTCTACGTGCCGCTCTCGTTGATCGCGATCGGCGTTGCCACATTCGTCCTCGTCGGGGTCTTCGGCCTCTCGCTCCTGCCGCGCTACCTGACTATTCCTTCGATCACGCTGCTGCTGTTCGGCGGATACGCGCTCGCGGGTTGGGTCGAGCTACCGCGGCGCGGCGCGCTGCGGCGCGGCTGGGCTCTCGTCGCGGTGTTTCTCGTTGTCGCAGGCGGCGCTCTGATGGCAGGTCGAGCGAGCCTCTTTACGCGGGCCAGCGACGAGATCGCGTTTGTCAACGGTGTCCACGGCGACCTCGTTGCAACGCTCGACGATCCCGTGGTTCTTTCGGCGCGACGCTGCGGGCCGGTCAGCCTGCCGAATTTCGGGCTTGTCCCAGATACTCGCTGGCTGCTGAACGCATCCGGCAGCGAGGTCACCTCGCGTTCAGATCAGCTTTCGGAAAGTGGTGTTGCGATCGTCTTCACCGATCCAAAGACGCGCAACCGCTACGGCCGCGCCGACGGTGTGGAGGTCAATACCGATTCGGCCCCCGGTGGTTTCAAGAAGATCGCCCAGCACGGGCGGATAGCCGCCTGGTCTTACTGCCGCTAGCTGTCGCGGGCCACGCCGAGAGCTTCAAGGCGCTCCCAGAGCGGACCATTCTGGCGTCTTGCCGTCTGCGCAACGGCCCACTCGCGCAGCTCGTGATCCGGCCTTGTCCTGGCGCCGGCCTGCTCGGCCAGCGCATCGGCAAACGAGTCGGCGTCGTCGGTAAGAGTCACGGCCTCCGCCCAGCTGGTGACGCCTGCGAGACGGGGGCTGACCGTCCGGCGCCCGAGTCGCGCGTACTTGAGGATGCGGTTCGGCAGGCCGGCGTCGTTGAAGGGCTCGACCTTGAAGGGGATGATTCCAACGTCGGCGGTGAGGATCAGTCGCGAGGCAGCCTCGTCGCTCTGGCGCCCCAGCCAGACAAGGCTCGGGTGGCTTCGGCAGGCGTGGAAGTCGGGGTCGCCAGAACACTCGTCTTCGTGCCAGTCGCCGATCAGCAGCAGCACCAGCCGGTCGCCCAGCTTCTCGGCGACCGCCCGCAACAGCGCCCAGTCGGTCCGCCAGCCGAGGTGGCCGAGTGAAACGGCAACTACTGTCCCGTCGATCTGAGGCGCGGGGAAGCTGTCGGCGGGAGTGGTGACCAGCAGCGCCTCGCGGCCGGCCTCCCTCTCTATTTCGACCAGCGCGTCCGAAACGGCGAAGGTCAGCGCGGAGCCTTCGGCCGCCTGGGTGTGCAGCTCGGCAAGTCGCTCGCGCCTTTCAGCGCCGGCGTCGTAGGCCATCTCGTAGCGGTCCCAGCGCGAGTACCAGATCTCGCAGCCGGGGCAGGCGCTCTGCATCGCGCGGGCCAGTGGAAACTGAAGCGGGTGAAAGATGACGATCACGCGCGGCTCGCCCCGGTCGCGCCGCAGCGTCTTCAGCAGCCGCTTTGCCTGGCGTGCTGCGAGCCCATCGGCCAGCGTTCGCGGCAGCCGGGCGATCGCCCCGTAACGGATGCGCGGCGGGTCTACAGCCACCACGGCCGGAGCGCGGAGCAGATCCTCCGCCTGCTCGCGGAGGATGAACTGCTCAAGTTCGCGCGCCAGCAGCAGGACGCAGATCGGCTGGCTGTTGTTGCCTGGAGAACTCACCAACGGCAGCCTAGCCGCGCAGGTATCCCCCGCAAAGGCGGGTAGCGTCAGCAGAGCATGGACAGCATTCTCAAGCGGCTTGCAACGTCGGGCATGGCCTTTCAGGCATCGAGCCTGCTTGCGGGACTGCTCGCGCTCTTCACGCTCCCTCTCTACACGCGCTCGCTGACTGCGGCGGAGTTCGGGTATGCGGAGACGCTGCTGACGATCGTGATCCTGACCAGCATCCTGCTACGTGCCGGGATGGGGGAGGCGTTCATCCGTCACTGGCACGAGGTTGACGGGGTAGAAGCCAAGCGCCACCTCACCCGCACTACGACCGGCTTCGTGCTGATCACCTCGACGCTGGCGCTGATCGCAGGGCTGGTGTTTGCCGAGCCGCTCTCGCATCTGCTGCTTGGCACTTCCGATGCGACCTTGATGTCGGCAGGGGTGTTCGGGATCTGGGCCTTCACCAATCTTGAGATGGCCTACGCGCTGCTGCGGATCAGCTCCCGCCACCGCGCATACCTGATCGCATCGTCGTCGAATGTTCTGCTGACAGTCTCGATTACGGTGCTGCTTGTCGTCTTCCTCGACAAGGGCGCCCGCGGCTATGTGCTCGGCAACTACATCGCGTCGTCGGTGGTGCTGGTGGGGCTGTGGGCCTTTGTCCTGCGCGAGCACATTGGGATTCCGCGCGGGACGGTGCTGCTCGGCCCGCTGCTTCGGTACGGAGCGCCGACGATCCCCGCCGATGCCGCAGTCTTTCTGCTCAACGTGATCGACCGCGCCTATCTGCTGCGCGCCGACAGCGCAGCGGCAGCGGGCCTTTACTCGGTCGCCGTCAAGCTCGCGACGGCGGTAATCATTCTCGTGAGAGCCTTCCAGCTCGCCTGGCCGCCGCTGGCCTATTCGATCGTCGACGACCAGCGAGCGCAGCAGGTCTATTCGCGAGTTACCACCGCCTACATGATCGTCAGTTCACTGCTGGTCGCGGGCTTCACGCTGCTGGGCGCCTGGCTGGTGCGACTGCTTACCGCCCCCGACTTCTTCAGCGCCCACACGGCATTGCCGTGGCTTGCGCTTGGCTGGGCTCTTTATGGTCTCTATCTGGTGTTGGTAACAATTGCCGGAAGGGCCAAGGTCACGGTCAGGACGCTCCCGGCGGCCGCTGCCGGGCTGGTCGTCAACGTCGGGCTGCTGATCTGGCTGGTTCCAACTCTTGGTGTTGTCGGAGCCGCGATCTCGCTCTGCGCCGCATACGTTGCGATGCTGATCGTCCTTTACTTCCTGACCCGCAATGTCTTCACGGTTCCGTTTGAGTGGTCGCGGATCGTGCCGCTGGTTCTGATCGTCACGCTCTTCTCGGTCGGCGGGAACATCCTCCTGCCGGGATCCGGGGCGGGCGGCTTTGCGCTTCGGGCACTCGTCTTCGCTGCGATCCTGCCGGCCGTTGTCGCGGCGCGCGTAGTCACGCTTGACGAGCTGAAGGTGCTCTGGGAGGCAATTCCGCGCCGGGGCGAGGCCGCTTCGGCGTGAGCCTGCCAGCCGAGCTTGCGGTCGTCTTCGGCGTTGTCTTTGTCGTCAACCTGCTGCCCGTCTTTGGGCCCCCTACGTGGGCAGTCCTTGTCTTCTTCAACCTCAAGTACGAGCTGCCGCTGCCCCTGCTCGTATTCTTCGGCGCACTCGCGTCGGCCGCCGGGCGGTTTCTGCTGGCAACTGCCTTCCGTCATCTCGGCTACCGGCTGCCCGAGCAGCGGCGACTCGATCTCGAAGCGGTCGGCGCCACGCTCACCGAGCGCCGCGGTGGCCGCTGGGGGCTGTTGGCGCTGTTCCTCGTTTCGCCGCTCCCTTCCACCCAGCTCTTTGAGGCCGCCGGGCTGACCCCCCAGATTCGGCTCTTGCCCGTGACCGGAGCCTTCTTCCTCGGCAGGCTCGTCACCTACTCGATCTACGTTGTCGGCTCAGCCGCGGCAGCAGCGACGCTTCGATCTCTCTTCAACGAAGGCTTCACCTCGCTGTGGGCGATCCTTCTGCAGGTTGGTCTGCTGGCGCTGCTGGCGGCGTTCGTCTTCACTCCATGGGCGCGGATACTTGGCTACGAAAGGGCCAAGCCGACCGGCTAGAGCCTGCGCCCGCCGCGGTTGTAGTCCAGAGCGGCCTCGCGCAGTCCCTCTCCCTCATCCGGATGGAGCGATGCGCGCGCATGTGCGCGGTAGCGCGCCGCATCGTGGCCGGGGAGGATGGTTGCTGCCAGCCCTCGCAGAGAGTAGGTCCAGGCCGTCAGCCAGCGGACCAGCATCGCCGAGAAGCGCGAGTGGTGCTTGCGCATGTAGCGGTCGCGGTTGCGCGAGAGCTCAACGATCCGCTTCTCGGGCAGTGCCCCCGTTGAAAGCTGCTCGTGGTGGATCGCTCTTGCGCTCGGGACGTAGAGCGTCTTCCAGCCCGCGTCGGCCAGGCGCCGACAGAAATCAACCTCGTCCGAGTAGACAAAGAACTGCGGATCGAGCCACCCGATCTCGCGGCCGGCTTCGCGGCGAACTAACAGGGCCGCGCTCTGTGCCCAGTCCACTTCACGGGTTATCTCCCCCGTGCTCTGCACGGTTGTCCAGTGGTGGACGAACAGCGCCGAAGCAAGCGCCGTCAGGGGCCCGGGGAAGCGCCATGCGCTTGGTTGCGCATGGCCGGCAGGGTTCAAGAGCTTCGCCCCCGCCGTCGCGGCCGAAGTGTCGTCCTCCAGCGCGGAGTAGAGCGCAAGCGTTGAGCCGGGAAGAAGCTCGGTGTCCTCGTTGCAGAGGAGCGCGTAGCGGCCCTGGGCGCGCTCCAGCAGCAGCGAGTCGTTCTCTGCCTTGCCGGCGCGCTGTTCGCGCACAATCAGCTCGTCGACGGCGGGGTGGTTGCGGGCGGCCCCGGCCGACCCGTCGGTTGACGAGTTGTCCAGCACCAGCACTTCGGTCGTGATTGACAGCGCCGCCTGCTCCCGCGCGATCGCGTCAAGTGCCGTAACCAGCAGCTCTCGCTGCTGGGTGTTGACCACGCAATAACTGAGATCGATGCCCGCCATAGCTCCTATTGTGCTGCTAGGTGGATATTCACGTCGTTGACCCTCCGGCTTACACGCCCCCGTACGATCGCGCACTCTGCGGCGCTCTTGCCCGCGCGGGCGCGGATGTGACGCTCCACACTGCTCCGTTCAGCTACGGCGCGGTTCCCGCGGCGATCAACTTCAAGGTCGAAGAGAGCTTTGGTTCGATGTTGCGCGGAACTCCCGGTTCGGCCCAGCGAACCGCCACTCGTCTCGCCTCGGAAGTTCCCGACATGCTCCGTTACCGCCGCTCCGCGCAGGCTGCGGACGTTGTCCACTTTCAGTGGCTGGCGCTGCCCCAGATTGATTGGGCGCTATTGCCTGCCGACAGGCCTCTCGTGATTACCGCGCACGACGTCATCCCCCGCGCCCCACGCCCGGGCCAGGTTGAGGGGCTGCGGCGGGCTTACGCCCGCGCCGACGCTGTTGTCGTGCACAGCGAGGACGGCCGCGAGCGCCTGCAGCGGGAGCTCGGCGTTCCGCCCGAGCGGATCAGCGTGATCGCGCACGGCGCCTTCACCGAGCTGACCGAGATCGCCGACCGCGCCCCGCTTCCCGCGGAGCTGGAGGGATTTGACGGTCCGGTGGTGCTGTGCTTCGGGCGGATGGCGCCCTATAAGGGACTCGATCTGGCGATTGAGGCCTGGCGGGGGATAGAGGGCGCGCAGCTGTGGGTCGTTGGCCTGCCGACCTACGACACGGCGGCGTTGAAAGCGAGCGCACCGGACGGAGTCCGCTTCGTCGAGCGTTTTGTGGACGACCGCGAGATCCCTGCGCTCTTCGAACGGGCCGACCTTGCTCTGCTGCCTTACCGCGAGATCGACCACTCGGGCGTCTGCTTCACGGCGATGGCGTTCGGTACGCCGATGCTGCTCAGCGACATTGGCGGTTTTCGTGAGATCGCAGACGCCGGAGCAGCCGAGCTGTTCAGCGGCTCCAGCGTCGAAGCCCTGCACACGGCGCTGCTGAGGCTGATCGACGATCGCGAAGCGCGCGACACGCTTGCCGTCGGCGCTCGTCGCGCCGCCCGCGAGCGTTACGACTGGGATTCGATCGCCGCACTGCACCTTGAGCTCTACACACGCCTTTCCGGCCGGCTGCGACGATGAGGCGACGATGATCGTGATCGAGGTCGTCTTTTGGCTTTCGGCGGCGCTGCTCGTGTTCGCGCAGCTCGGCTATCCGCTGCTCCTAGCGGTCTGGTCGAAGCTCTCACGTCGACGTGCGGACAGCCCTGTCGCGATCGCTACCGGGGAGGAGCCGTATGTGACGCTTGTGATCGCCGCCCACCGCGAGGAGTCCGTGATCGAGGACCGCGTCGCGAACGTCCGCGGGCTCGATTGGCCTGCCGACCGCTTGGAGGTGATCGTCGCCTGCGACGGGTCCCCGGACCGCACTGCGGAAAAGGCTCGGGCCGCCGGCGCTGATCAGGTGCTCGAGTTGGAGTGGGGCGGCAAGGTACGCGCTCAGGATGCGGCCGTCGCAGCCGCTGATCCGCGTTCAACCGTGATCGCCTTCTCCGATGCCAATGCCGCATGGGAGCCTTCGGCGCTCCGCGAGCTGGTCGGCGAGCTTCAGGTCCCTGGCGTCGGCTACGCCTGCGGGCAGGTGCGCTTTACCAGCGCCGACGGGGCCACCAACCAGGAGGGTCTCTACTGGCGCTGGGAGATGTGGCTGCGCTCGCGCGAGTCTCAGCTTTGCTCGGTTACAGCCGGGAACGGAGCGATCTACGCCGTTCGCCGCGACGCCTACATCGAGGTCGACCCGGTAATGGGTCACGACCTCAGCTTTCCCTTCAACTTCGTCAAGCGCGGCAGCCGCGCGCTCTACGCGCCGTCGGCCAAGGCCAGTGAGAAGATGGTGCCGACGGTCGAGGGCGAGTTCGCACGCAAGCGCAGAATGATGAGTCACGCCTGGCCGATCGTTCTGCGCGGCGGGCTGCTTTCGCCTCGCGGATATCCGCCCTCCTACGCGGTGATGGTCTACAGCCACCGCGCGCTGCGCTATTCGACGCCCAAACTTCACCTGTTGCTGTTTGCCTCGAACCTGCTGCTGCTCGGTCAGGGAAGCATCTATCTCGTGGCGCTGGCGCTGCAGCTCTTTCTGCTGGGGGCGGCCCTGCTTGGCAGCGCAATCCCGGCGAAGCCGCTGCTGGTCGCCCGCTACTACGTCCTGACAACCGCTTCAATCGCTGCCGGCCTCTGGGACTACCTGCGCCACGGCACCCCGGCCGGCTGGGCGCCGCCGGAGGGGACGCGCTGATGCTGCGCCGGGCCTTCGACCTCGTCACTGCGGGCGGCCTGCTGATTCTCAGTTTCCCGGTCATCCTCGCGGCACTGATCGCGATCCCGCTTGAGTCGCGTGGGTCGCCGATCTTCCGCCAGCGACGGGTAGGGCTGGGCGGCGAGGAATTTGAGCTGATCAAGCTGCGCACGATGGTCAGCGGCGCCGAATCGCTCGGTTCCGGCCTGGCGGTAGCTCCCGGTGACGACCGGATCACGCGACTGGGAGCGCTGCTGAGGCGCACATCGATTGACGAGCTTCCGAACTTGGTCAATGTCCTTGGCGGGCAGATGTCGATAATCGGTCCGAGGCCAACCGTTGCCGCTCAGGTCGAGCAGTACACGCCGCGCCAGCGCGGGCGCCTCGCAGTGCGGCCCGGGATCACCGGCTGGGCTCAGGTCAACGGCCGGGCCGGGCTCTCGTGGGACGAGCGGATTGATCTGGACCTCTGGTACATCGAGAACCGCTCATGGAAGGTCGATCGGCAGATCCTGCGCAGGACCTTTCGGACCGTCTTTGGCGGCGAGGACCTCTACCGCGAGAACGGCCCGGCATGGAACTCCGGCCACGAGGATGACTGACGCCGCCAAGGCGCTTGCGGTAGTTTTGACTCCACTGCCACAGGACGCTAAAGGGAGCAGCAAATGGCCAAGCAGGATCGGAACCTTGTAGGACAGATCGTCGCGATCACCGGTGGTGCCCGCGGCATTGGCAAGAGCACCGCGCAGACTCTGGCGCGTGCCGGAATGAAGGTTGCGATCGGGGACCTCGACGGTCCGCTTGCGGCGCAGACAGCCGAGGAGATCGGCGCAGGAACAATCGGCCTCCAACTCGACGTCACCGACTACGACTCCTTTGCTGCTTTCGTGGGCACCGTGGAGGACCAGCTCGGTCCGATCGACGTGATCATCAACAACGCCGGAATCATGCAGCTCGGGCCTTACCTCGACGAGGACATGGCAACGACCAAGCGGATGATTGACATCAACATCTACGGCGTCGACTACGGCTGCCGTCTGACGATCCCTTCGATGGTTGCCCGCGGCCACGGCCACGTCGTCAACATCGCTTCTGCCGCCGGCAAGGCCGGATACGCGCACGGGGCGACCTACTGCGGCACAAAGCACTACGTCGTCGGGATGAGCGAAGCGATCCGTTCCGAACTGCGCGGTACCGGCGTTGAAGTTTCATGCGTGATGCCGGTTGCCGTTCAGACCGAGCTCGGCGGCGGTCTTTCCGAGACCCGCGCGGTCAAGCAGGCTCAGCCGCAGGATGTTGCCGACGAGATTCTCTCGGCACTGCGCCAGCCGCGCTTTGACGTCTTCGTTCCCCGTTCGGTCGGCCCGCTCAACCAGGTGATGTCGGTGATGGGCCGCGGACCTCGCGAAGCGCTCGGCCGCGCACTGAAGGCCGACAAGGTCCTCTCGACCGCCGACCATGGCGCCCGCCGCGACTACGAGCTGCGCGCTGCCCGCTCGGCGCCGGCGATCACGCCGGGTGAGAGCGCCGAGAGCAAGTCCGAAGACTCCGACTGAGCTCGCCGCAGTATCACCGCAGGTCGTCGGTCGGCTCGCTAGTGGATACTCCACAGCTATGAGCGACGAACTTGACCAGCAATCCGTAGACGCGATCCGCGCCCTCTCGATGGACGCGATCCAGAAGGCCAATTCCGGACACCCGGGACTGCCCTTGGGGATGGCCCCCGTGGCCTACGTGCTTTTTCAAAAGATCATGCGTTTCGATCCGACCGATCCGCACTGGCCAGACCGCGACCGCTTCGTCCTGAGCGGCGGCCATGGGTCGATGCTCCTCTACTCGATGCTCCACCTCAGCGGCTATGGCGTCTCGATGGACGACATCAAGCAGTTCCGCCAGTGGGGCTCGATCACTCCCGGGCATCCTGAGCTCGATCCGGAGCACCCGACGCCCGGCGTAGAGGTCACAACCGGCCCTCTCGGGCAGGGCTTCGCCAACGGCGTCGGAATGGCGATTGCCGAGAACTTCCTGCGCGAGCGCTTTGGCTCCGAGGTTCAGGACCACCGGATCTTCGGCATCGTCACCGACGGCGACCTGATGGAAGGGATCGCCTCCGAGGCCGCGTCTCTCGCGGGCCACCTCAAGCTCGACCGGCTCGTCTACTGCTACGACGACAACGACATCTCGCTCGACGGCCCGACTTCGCTCAGCTACAAGGAGGACACGACGAAGCGGTTCGAGTCCTACGGCTGGCATGTTGAGCACGTCGAGAATGTCAATGACCTCGATGAGGTGGAGCGCGCGATCGACCGCGCGATCCAGGAGAAGGACCGCCCCTCGCTGGTGCGGATCCGCTCGATCATCGGCTACCCGTCACCGAAGAAGCAGGGCACCAGCAGCGCGCACGGTTCGCCGCTCGGCGAGGACGAGGTTCGCGCTACCAAGGAGGTAATGGGCTGGGATCCCGACAAGCACTTCTACGTGCCCGACGATGTCGCCGCGCACATGGATCAGAAGGCGCGCGGAGCGGCCGAGAAGGCCGAGTGGACCGCCCGTTTCGAGGCTTGGAAGCTTGCCAACCCGGAACGCGTTGAGGAGTGGGACTGCGCATGGGCCGGCAAGCCGATGCCGGGCTTTGACGAGACTCTTCCCCCGAACTGGGGAGCGGAGAAGATGTCAACGCGCGTCGCCGGAGGCAAGGCGATGGAAGCCTTTGCCAGTCACGTGCCGACAATGGTTGGCGGCGCCGCCGACCTGAGCGGATCAACTCGGACGATCTTCCCGGGAGGGGAGAGCGAGCACTACACCGAGACCGGAGCTGGCCGCAACGTTTACTTCGGCGTGCGCGAGCACGGCATGGGCGGCGCGGTCAACGGAATGGCCGCGCACGGCGGCATTGTGCGCCCCTACGGAGCGACCTTCTTCACCTTCTCCGACTACATGCGCGGATCGATCCGCCTCGCGGCGTTGTCGGAGATGAACGTCGCCTATGTCTTCACGCACGACTCCGTCGCGCTTGGCGAGGACGGCCCGACCCATCAGCCTGTGGAGCACCTCGCAGCGCTGCGGGCAATTCCAAAGCTGACCGTGATTCGTCCGGCAGACGCCGACGAAACCGCCGAGGCTTGGCGCTTCATCATTGCCGACTTGACGGGTCCGGCGGCGCTGATCCTCAGCCGCCAAGACACCCCCGTCTACGATCGCGGCGATGGCGGCATGGCATCGGCCGCAGGGCTCGACAAGGGCGCCTACGTGATGAGCGAGCCGGACGAGGCGCCGCAGGCCGTCGTGGTCGGAACCGGCTGCGAAGTCTCGGTTGCCGTCGCCGCCGCAGAGATGCTTGGTGAGCAGGGAATCCCGACCCGCGTCGTCTCAATGCCCAGCTGGGAGCTGTTCGAGGCCCAGGGCGAGGAGTACCAAGTCTCCGTGATTCCGCCCGATCTGCCATCGGTGTCGGTAGAGGCGGCAATTTCGATGGGCTGGCAGAAGTGGGTTGACGCATCCGTTGCGATCGACCGCTTCGGTGCATCGGCGCCGGGCGACGAAGTCCTCGAGAAGCTCGGCATCACACCGCAGGCCGTTGTTGACCGCGTCAAGGAGCTGATCGGATGAAGCTGTACGTCTGCTACGGAGCTTGGACAACAAAGTTCCTCGGCCACAAACACCCATGCGGCGAAGCGCACCAAGCGCTGCTCGACGCCGGCTATGACCCCGAGGTAGTGAAGGTCTACGGCCTCGGGCCGCTGCCGCTGGCAATCCAGCCAAAGCGGCGCCAGGTCAAGGCCGTCACCGGCCGCACCTGGGTCCCGGCAATCGAGTTCGACGACGGCACCGGCTTCGACGAGTCGGCCAAGATCATCGAGTGGGCTAAGCAGAACCCGGCTCCGCCTGCCTGATTCGTCACCGGGGGCTTCGGCGGGAGCGCACGTGGCCGCGCCAGATCCCGCCTACAGCTTATGGACGATGCACTGCCCGGTTGCGAGGTACAGCGGTACTTCGGGAAGCGCGGCGAAGAACTCGTCAACCGCGCTGCGCGCGCCGGGGCAGCTTCGGAAGCCGTAGTCGTCGAAGATCATGATCCCGCCGGCATTGAGCCTTGGGTAGAAGAACTCGCAGGATGAGAGAACCGACGGGTAGATGTCGGCGTCGATGTGCGCCAGGGCAAAGCTCCGCCCTTCCACCGCAGTTGCCGTTCCCGGGAAGGTCCCCTGATGGAACTCAACGTCGTCGCCCTCTCCGACGAATGCGCGAACCTCTTCAAGCGAGGTGTCAGAGAAGTCGCCGGCCTCGTGCTTGTCGCGGGCGCTGTCAACCGCGGGCATTCCTCCAAATGTGTCGAACAGATGAAGCGTGCGTCCGGAGCCTGAGAAGCAGGCCCTCAGCAGGCTCGCCGTGCCGCCCTTGTAGACGCCAACCTCAGCGGCGTCGCCGGCAACCGCGAGCGACTGCAGAGCCGACTGGAAAAGCACGAAGCAGCGCTGACGATCGACGATCGACTGTGTACTGGCTCTCTTAAAGAGGACCTCGAAGTCGGCGTCCTCTCGCCACAGCGGAATTGGATTTGGTCGAACTCGGCTAACCGAACCGATCTTCTCGGCAACGAGCTTGGCGTTGAGCATTATCCGCGTGCGCTGGTTCATTGGAGGCGATCCTAGTACGGGTCAGCCGCCGGCAACGTCGCGCCGCACAAAGACGGTGAGGGCGATGGCAAGCGACGGAACCGCGTACGCGGCGCAGACCCAGGCGGCGCGGATGATCGGATCCCAGTCGGCGGGTGTGCGAAGGAGGCCCTGCCAGGAGTTGAACTGGGTGCTGAGCAGGTAGGGCTGGAGGCCGTCAAGCCCCGGGATGATCACGACGAGTTGGAGCAAGAGCGAGAACATCAGCGTGCCGACTACTGCCGCGGCGCTGTTGCGGAAGAGTGTTGAGAGCAGCAGCGCGATGCTTGAGATTGCCAGCACCGGCATCAG
>WLNX01000050.1 GCA_009699565.1 Actinomycetota bacterium
CGGTGCTCGAGCTCAATGAGCGCGTAAAGGCGCTCGAAGAGGAGTTCGGCGTCTCGGCGACCGCAGTGGCAGCAGCCGCTCCGGCAGCCGGCGGCGGCGGTGACGCTGGCGGCGAAGACGAAGCCAGCTCGACAGTCGACGTGATTCTCACGGCGGCAGGCGACAAGAAGATCCAGGTCATCAAGGTTGTCCGCGCGGCAACTGGCCTGGGCCTGAAGGAAGCCAAGGCAGTGGTTGACGAGGCTCCCGGCCCCGTCAAGGAAGGCATTGAGCGCGAAGAAGCCGACAAGCTCAAGGCCGAGATTGAAGAGGCAGGCGGTTCCGTCGAGCTGAAGTAGTTTCGACGCAGCGCTTGAAGTGTCGAAGGGCGTCCTACGGGGCGCCCTTCGTCGTTGTCCGGGCTGCCTGTTGGACTAAGGCCGTGTCCAGATTTCAGAATCAGCTCCGCAAGCTGCAGGCCAGCCACTCCTACGGATTCGTCATGCTGTTCGTCGTCGCGACGGTCATCCTGTCGATCGCGATCCCCGAAGGAAGCCCTTGGAAAGTGGCGATCGTGGTTTGCCAAGTAACCACAGCGCTGCTTGCCTGCTGGACGTCAGAGGCTCCCAAGCGCCTCTTCCGTTTGGTGATTGTGTTCTCGGCTTTCAGTCTGCTCGCGACGGTTGGCATCTCAATCATCGGCGGAATCGAGTCTCCCGAATCCCGCTCGATCAACGTCCTTGCGACGCTGATCGTGATGGCAGTGATCATGCGCGGGATCGCGCTCGACATTCGAGCCCAGGGCGTTCGCGGCCGCGCCGTCGCCGGCGCGCTCACCGTCTATCTACTGTTCGGGACGCTGCTCGGCTTCGTCTACGGGTTGGAGGTGTCGCTCGGCTCGTCCGACGTGCTCGCAGGAGTTGGACTCCAAGGGGCGAGCGAGAGCACGGGACCCGACAACATGTACTTCTCGTTCGTGACGCTAACGACTGTGGGCTACGGCGACCTCGCGCCGGTCTCGGGGGCGGCCCGGGGCACCGCGATATTTGAGGCGCTCGTCGGCCAGCTCTATCTGGTCGGCGTCGTCGCAACCCTCGGCGGCGCGCTGGGCCGCGGCAGGGGCGCGATCGAGGAAGACCTCGACGGCGCCGACGCCGTCTCGGGTTCAAGTTCGAATTCCGGCGGCTGATCGGTTAGACTCAAGGGGTCGGTCAATAGTCGTAGCCACCCAAGTTCGGGTTCCGCGCCACATACGCGGTCGCTCGGGGTGGGGTCCGTGAGCGCCGATGCGCCCCACAGGTGGGGCCTGCGTAGCCTTGTGCTATCTTAATTCCTTGCGCGTGAAAGTCACGTGCACCTCGTAGTTGTCCCGTAAGCCTCTGAACCTCAGGAGACGCCGCTTGTCCCGCGTAGACGCTCCACGCACGCGCCGTAGTTTTGCGCGCCTCGAGAATGCAATTGACGTACCCAACCTGATCGAAGTACAGACCCGCTCTTTCGAGCAGCTGGTCGACACGCAGAGAGGCCGTCTGCGCGAAATCATCGACGATGTTTCGCCGATCGAGGACTACAGCGGAAATCTCGCGATCCAACTCGGCGAGATCAGCTTCGAGGAACCCGTTGCGTCGATCGAAGAGTGCCGCGAGAAGGAACTGACCTACGCGCGCCCACTTTCGATCAAGGCGGCGTTCATCAACCGTGAGACCGGCGAGATTCGCGAGCAGTCGGTCTTCATGTGCAACTTCCCGTGGATGACCGATCGCGGCACGTTCATCATCAACGGCACCGAGCGCGTCGTCGTGACGCAGCTCGTCCGCTCTCCGGGCGCCTACGTGATGGGACCGAAGGACGCCGAGAAGCAGGTCGCAACTGCGAACCTGATGCCGGCCCGCGGTTCCTGGCTGGAGCTTGAGATTGACAAGAAGGGCAAGGTCTTCGCCCGCATCGATCGCAAGCGCAAGCTGCCTGTAACCGTGCTGCTCCGCGCGCTCGGGTACACCGACGATGAGCTGCTCGAGATCTTTGACGGCTCGCGCTACATCCGCAACACGATCGCCGCCGATCCGCCTCACGCGGAAGCCCGGCCGGAGGAGTTCTTCAAGAGCGTCCAGGCGCTTTCGAAGAAGCTCAAGGGAGCAACCTTTAAGAACGACGAGGCGCTCGACAACGAGGCCGTCGCCGCGCTTCAGGAGTGGCTCAACGACGAGAAGCGCAAGTGGAAGGAATTGCAGCGCGTTGAAGTCGACGAGCTCAACATGCTTCTCACTGCGGAGCTCGACCGTTTCGAAAGCAACCGTCACGCAAGTCTGATTGAACTCTTCAAGAAGCAGCGTCCGGGCGAGCCGCCGACGGTCGAAGCGGCCGAGTCGCTGCTGAACCAGATGTTCTTTGACCCGAAGCGCTACGACCTGAGCAAGGTTGGCCGCTACAAGCTCCACGCCCGTCTGAAGACCGACGTTGGCCTTGAGGTCCGCACGCTCACCAACGACGACATCATCGCCCTCGTCAAGGCGCTTGTCGCGATTCCGCGCACGCTCGGCGTGATGGAGGAGGACCAGTACGACGTAATCCTCTCCAGCGTTGGCATGGGCAAGGAAGAAGCCGTCAAGCAGGCCCTCGTATCGATCCTCGGACCGACATCCGAGAAGTCGGTGGGCCGCGTTCTGCGCCGCGAGGAGAAGGAAGCCCGCGTCAAGGAGAAGGAAGCCGACTTCAAGCCCGTCAAAGAGGCAATGGCGAAGCTCAAGAAGAAGCAGGACATCGTCAAGAAGCAGGAGACGGGCAAGGGTCTCGAAGAGGCCGACCTGGACGAGCTGAAGACCGAGATCAAGAATCTCAAGAGCACGATCGAGGCAGCCCGCAAGGAGCTCCCGAAGGACATCGAAGACGAGATCAAGCGGCTCAAGGATCAGATCAAGAAGTCGCGTGAGGTTCTGAGCGAAGGGCTCGACGAGTCCGCCGCAGAGGATCTTCAGGAGAAGCTCGCCAAGTCAAACGTTGACGCGACTTACGAACTGCGCACGCAGGATTACGCTGCCGACGCAGGCTCGGCCCGCAGCGCTGCGGTCAAGGAGGTCTTCGAAGCGGAAGCAGCCCAGACCGACGAGTACGAGCACTTCGGCAACCGCCGTCTGCGTACCGTCGGCGAGCTGGTGCAGGACGCATTCCGCGTCGGCCTCTACCGGATGGAGCGCGTCGTTCGCGAGCGCCTCACGACCGAGGATGAAGACACGATCACGCCGCAGACGATCATCAACGTCCGCCCGGTCGACGCTTCGCTGAGGGAGTTCTTCGGTTCATCTCAGCTCAGCCAGTTCATGGACCAGACCAACTCGCTGGCCGGACTTACCCATCGCCGTCGTCTTTCCGCGCTTGGCGCCGGTGGACTGACGCGCGAACGCGCTCCGCTGGAAGTCCGCGACGTGCACCCGACCCACTACGGCCGGATGTGCCCGATTGAAACTCCGGAAGGCCCGAACGTCGGACTGATCGGCTCGCTTGCAAGCTACGCCGAGATCAACGATTTCGGATTCATCACGGCTCCTTACCGCGTCGTCAAGGACGGTGTCGCCACGAGCGAGATCGTCCACCTCGACGCAACCGAGGAAGAGGAGATGCTGGTCGCCCACGCCGACGCCGTCGACGAGAAGACCGGCAAGCTCCGCGGCCCGAACGGTTCGGCCGGCGTTCTCGCCCGTAACACGATGAACGACCAGTACTACGAGACCGTCCCCGCCAAGCAGGTCGACCTCGTTGACGTCTCGCCGCAGCAGGTCTGGTCCGTCGCCACCGCGATGATTCCGTTCCTCGACCACGACGACGCCAACCGCGCACTGATGGGCTCCAACATGCAGCGTCAGGCAGTCCCGCTGCTCGTCGCAGACGCACCGCTGGTGGGAACCGGCATGGAGGCCCGCGCCGCTCTAGACACCGGCGATGTTCTGATCGCCGGAATTGACGGCACCGTCACCTTTGTTGACGCGCACCGGATTGTGATTGAGGGCAAGGAGCGCGAAGAGCACCTGCTCAGCAAGTTCCAGCGCTCAAACCAGGGCACTCTGATCCACCAGCGCCCGCGCGTAAAGACGGGGGACAAGGTCAAGGCCGGCCAGATGCTGGCCGACGGAGCCTCGACCGACCACGGCGAGATGGCTCTGGGCAAGAACCTGATGGTCGCCTTCATGGCTTGGGAGGGCTACAACTTTGAGGACGCGATCATCCTCAGCAGCCGCCTTGTCAAGGACGACGAACTGACCTCGATCCACATCGAGGACTACGAGATCGACGCCCGCTCGACGAAGCTCGGCGAGGAAGAGATCACGCGCGACATTCCGAACCGCTCGGAAGAGTCGCTGCGCAACCTCGACGACCGCGGCATCGTCCGCATCGGCGCCGAAGTCAAGTCGGGCGACCTGCTCGTCGGCAAGGTAACGCCAAAGGGCGAGACCGAACTGACCGCGGAAGAGAAGCTGATTCGCGCGATCTTTAAGGAGAAGGCCCGCGAAGTCCGCGACACCTCGCTTAAGGTCCCCCACGGAGAGGGCGGCGTCGTAATCGACGTTCAGACCTTCTCGCGCGAGGACGGCGACGAGCTCAAGGCGACGGTCAATGACCTGATCCGCGTCTTCGTTGCGAAGAAGCGCAAGATCTCCGAGGGCGACAAGCTCGCCGGGCGCCACGGCAACAAGGGCGTCATCTCGAAGATCGTCGACGAGCAGGACATGCCTTTCCTTGAGGACGGCACGCCGGTCGACGTGATTCTCAACCCGCTCGGAGTCCCGAGCCGAATGAACCTCGGGCAGATTCTCGAGACGCACCTCGGCTGGGCCGCTGCGCAGGGCTGGTACGACGACGGCAGCGAAGCATTCAAGCTCTCCCGCGAGGACGACAACCGCGTCTATGTGTCGACCCCCGTGTTCGACGGCGCCAGCATTGAGGACGTCGACACGGCGCTCGTCAAGTGGCAGGACGAACACAAGGGCCGCATCCGCATGGACGTCGACAAGTCGAAGCCGGTAGGTACCCAGGCTTCAGGCAAGTTCACGCTCTTCAACGGGCGCACCGGTGAGCCGTTCGAGCAGCAGGTCACGGTCGGCTACATGTACATCCTGAAGCTGCTGCACCTCGTGGACGACAAGATCCACGCCCGCTCGACGGGGCCGTACTCGCTAGTCACACAGCAGCCTCTCGGCGGCAAGGCGCAGTTCGGCGGCCAGCGCTTCGGCGAGATGGAGGTATGGGCGCTCGAGGCTTACGGCGCCGCCTACACGCTGCAGGAGATGCTCACCGTCAAGTCCGACGACACCGTCGGGCGCGTCAAGGCCTACGAGGCGATTGTCAAGGGCGAGAACATCCCCGAGCCTTCGATTCCCGAGTCTTTCAAGGTGCTGCTGAAGGAGATGCAGTCGCTTGGCTTGGACGTCAACGTCGTCTCGGAGACCGGCGAGCGCGCCGACCTTCCGAGCGAAGAAGACGACCTGCTGCGCGCAGCCGAGGAACTGGGGATCGACCTGTCGGGCGTCCGCGCTGGCGAGGTTGTCGCAGGTGAAGAGGCAGTTGAGGTGACCGGAGAGGGCGGCGAGGAAGCAGAAGCCGCTGAAGAGACCAAGGCAGAGGAATCCGCATGATCGACATCAATAATTTCGACGCGATTGAGATCGGGCTCGCTTCTTCGAAGCAGATCCGCGGATGGAGCTCGGGCGAAGTAACCAAGCCCGAGACGATCAACTACCGCACGCTCAAGCCGGAAAAGGACGGCCTTTTCTGCGAGCGCATCTTCGGACCCACCAAGGACTGGGAGTGCTACTGCGGCAAGTACAAGCGGGTCCGCTACAAGGGCATCGTCTGCGAACGTTGCGGCGTTGAGGTAACCCGCTCAAAGGTCCGCCGTGAGCGGATGGGCCACATCGACCTCGCCTCGCCGGTCAGCCACATCTGGTTCTTCAAGGGCGTCCCAAGCCGCATCGGCTACCTGCTGGACATGGCTCCCAAAGAGCTCGAGAAGATTCTCTACTTCGCCGCATCGGTCGTCACATGGGTCGACCAGGAAGCCCGCTGGCGCGACATTCCGCAGCTTGAGTCCCAGATGCAGTCCGAGATCGACCGCCTCGACACCGAGGAAAAAGAGCACACGACTGCGCTGCGCAAGATGCTCGACGCGCGAATCAGCTACATCGAGACCGGCTCCGAAGCCGACTTCAGCGACGACGACTTCGTTTGGTCAGAGCGGCTCGAGATCAACGTCAAGAAGCTTTCCGAGGATGAGCGCAAGAAGCAGATTGCCGACATCCGCAAGGCGCTGACCACCGACATCGACGACACCGAGGCCTACTACGACGACCAGCGGATGCGACTGCGCGAGGTCTGGAAGCTGTTCGCAAACCGTGTTGAGCCGTCGGAAGATCCGCCGGAAGAAGGCCGCGAGTGGCCGCTCAGCGCCTACGTCGACCGTCCTGAGGAGAAGGACGAATTCAAGCCGAAGAAGCTGATCGCCGACGAGACTTTCTTCCGTGAACTGAAGGGCCGCTTCGGCTCGCCTTACGGCTTTGGCGAGTACTTCGGTGGCGGCATGGGCGCGGAGCATGTCCGTGAGCTGCTGCTCGAGAAGGAGGAGTACAAGCGCGAGGGTCGCAAGCGCAAGGTCGACCCCGACCGCCTCGCCGGTACCGACATGGCGCCTGCCGACATGCCTGGCATCGTGATGGAACACGAGCGCGTCGACCTCGAAGACGAGGTCAAGAACGGCAAGGGCCAGAAGCAGGCCCGCGCGGTCAAGCGTCTGAAGGTTCTTTCAGCATTCCTCGGCTCCGACAATAAGCCGGAGATGATGATTCTTGACGCGGTTCCGGTGATCCCACCGGAGCTTCGCCCGATGGTCCAGCTCGACGGCGGCCGCTTCGCGACCTCCGACCTGAACGACCTCTACCGGCGCGTGATCAACCGCAACAACCGCCTCAAGCGCCTGCTTGACCTCGGTGCGCCCGAGATCATCGTCAACAACGAGCGCCGCATGCTGCAGGAAGCAGTTGACGCACTCTTCGACAACGGCCGTCGCGGCCGTCCCGTCACCGGACCGGGCAACCGTCCGCTGAAGTCGCTCTCCGACATGCTTAAGGGCAAGCAGGGACGCTTCCGTCAGAACCTGCTCGGCAAGCGCGTCGACTACTCCGGCCGCTCGGTGATTGTCTCCGGTCCTTACCTCAAGCTCTACCAGTGCGGTCTGCCGAAGCTGATGGCGCTTGAGCTGTTCAAGCCTTTCATCATGGCCAAGCTCGTTGAGCACAAGAGCGCTCAGAACATCAAGGCCGCCAAGAAGATGGTCGACACGATGGTGCCCGAGGTGTGGGACGTTCTCGAGGACGTCATCAGCGAGCACCCGGTGCTGCTGAACCGCGCACCGACGCTTCACCGTCTCGGCATCCAGGCCTTTGAGCCCGTGCTCGTCGAAGGCAAGGCGATTCAGGTTCACCCGCTCGTCTGTCATGCGTTCAACGCCGACTTCGACGGCGACCAGATGGCCGTTCACGTACCTCTCAGCGCCGAAGCTCAGGCCGAAGCCCGGATCCTGATGCTCTCGTCGAACAACATCCTCTCGCCGGCCAACGGAGTCCCGTTGACCACGCCGACCCAGGAGATGGTGCTCGGTGCGTACTACCTGACCTACGGCCCCGACGCCGCAGAGCTTGCGAAGGAGCAGGAGCTTCTCGTCGGCGACAAGTGGCCGAAGAGCAGGCCGCGTCCGCGAGTCTTCCGTACCGCTCAGGAAGCTGAGCTGCTGCACGAAGGCCGCATCGTCAATCTCCACGACCTCGCCGAGTACCGGCCCGCAGGCACCAGCGGCGGTCACCTGCTGACAACCGTCGGCCGCATCATCTACAACGACCGCATCGAGCGTTCGCTGGCTGACGCCCTCGGCAAGTCGTTCAACCCGGACGATTACGAGTTCATCAACCAGTCGATCCGCAAGCGCGACACGGTCGTAATCATCGACTCGCTGGTCCAGACCTACGGCGCGTCTGCCGTCTCGATGGTGCTTGACGCGTTCAAGGACCTTGGCTTCCGCTACTCGACGCTCGCCGGAATCACAATCTCGAAGAACGACGTCGTGATCCCGGAGGACAAGGCGGAGATCCTGGCCGGCTTCGAAGACGAAGTTGCAGAGATTCAGGGCCAGTACGACATCGGCCTGATTACTCAGCAGGAGCGCCACGAGGCGGTCGTCGACAAGTGGACGGCAGCCACCGAGGACGTCGCCGTCGCAATGGAGAAGAACTTCGACGAGCTCAACCCGATCTTCATGATGGCCGACAGCGGCGCTCGTGGATCGTTCAAGCAGATTCGCCAGCTGGCCGGAATGATCGGCCTGAAGGCGAACCCGAAGGGCGAGATCATCGAGACGCCGATCACCGTCAACTACATCGAGGGCCTGAAGCTTGGGCAGTACTTCTTCTCGACATACGGTGCCCGCAAGGGAATCGCCGATACGGCGCTTCGTACTGCCGACTCCGGCTACCTGACGCGTCGCCTCGTCGACGTTGCGCAGGACGTCATCATCCGTGACGCGGACTGCAAGACCAAGGAGTTCATCGAGCTTCCGATCCTCGACCAGCAGGGCGACGCAAACGTCAATCTGATCGGCCGCATCGCCGCCGCGAAGATCGAGACCAAGCGCGGCCGCGTGATCGTCGAGAAGGGCGCAGAGATCGACCGTGGCGAGCTCGCCGAACTGGTCGAGAGCCTCGATCAGATCGAAGAGGGTCAGGTCCCTGTCCGCTCGACGCTCAAGTGCCGCTCAGAAGTCGGCATCTGCCAGGCCTGTTACGGCCGCGCACTTGCCACCGGCCAGCTTGCCCAAGTCGGCGACGCAGTCGGCATCATTGCCGCCCAGTCGATCGGCGAGCCGGGCACCCAGCTGACGATGCGTACCTTCCACACCGGCGGCGTTGCTGGAGCCGACATCACGCACGGTCTGCCGCGCGTAGTCGAGCTGTTTGAGGCCCGTAAGCCGAAGGGTCTCGCCGAGATGGCGAAGGAATCGGGAACCGTAACGACCGAGGACACGGAGAAGAACCGCGTTGTCACGATTACCGACGACGGCGGCGAGGAACACGATTATCCGTTCCCTCAGCGCACGCGTCTGCTCGTCGAGAACGGCGACAAGGTCGAACGCGGAGCTCAGCTCAACGAGGGCTCTCTTTACCCGCACGACCTGCTCGCACTGCGCGGTCGCACGGCTACCGAGCAGTACTTCGTCGACGAGGTCCAGCAGGTGTTCCGCTCTCAGGGAGTGGACATCAACGACAAGCACATCGAGCTGATCGTCCGTCAGATGATGAAGAAGGTCCGTGTTGATCAGCGCGGCGACTCCGGCTACCTGCCGGGACAGCTCGTTGATCGCCATCTGTTCATGGATCGCAACGCCGAGGTAAAGAAGGCGAAGGGCGAGACCGCTCAGTACGAGGAGGTCATCCTCGGTATCACGAAGGCCTCGCTAAATACCGATTCGTTCCTCTCGGCGGCCTCTTTCCAGGAGACCACAAAGGTTCTTACCGATGCGGCTCTGGAAGGCAAGAAGGACAAGCTGGCAGGCCTCAAGGAGAACGTCATCATCGGCAAGCTGATCCCGGCCGCGACCGGCCTGAAGCTCTACCGGCGCATCGAGATCGAGCCGACCGAGCCGCTGCCAAGCGCAGAGGACATCGTGATGCTTGACGGCGAAGAGCTCGCAGCTGAGCTTCGTCTTGGCGAGGAGTTCGGCGGCGAAGTAGGCGCCGGCCTC
>WLNX01000051.1 GCA_009699565.1 Actinomycetota bacterium
CACGGCGAGGCTGCGCTGCGCGACGAAAAGGCGCGCTTCCTGCGCGGGGTCAGGACACTTCGCAAGGGCGACGTGGTCCGCGGCCAGTACAGCGGCTACCGAACCACGAAGGGCGTCAATCCCAAGTCCACGGTTGAGACCTACGCCGCGATGCGCCTGCACGTTGATACCTGGCGCTGGGCCGACGTGCCGATTCTGATCCGCGCCGGCAAGGAACTGCCGGTCACGGCGACCGAGATCGTCATCGAGCTGAAGCGCCCGCCCGAGAAGATGTTTGCCAAGCAGCACCCGATCGGCAACCGGATGCGCTTTCAGCTCAACCCGCAGGTCGTCGTCTCAATCGAGATGCAGTCGCGCAAGCCGACCGTCGACAGCTTTGAGGTCGAGGACATCGAGCTCTCGGCCATCCGACAGGACATTCACACGATCCCGCCCTATGAGCGCCTGCTCTCGGCCGCTCTTCAGGGCGACCATGATCTCTTTGCGACTCTCGGGACGATCGAAGAGGCCTGGCGGATCGTTGACCCAATCCTCGACGACGCGACGCCGGTTCATTCCTACAAGCCCGGAACCTGGGGCCCGAAGGAAGCGGACCGTCTGGCGCCTGCGGGCGGCTGGATTCCTCCCCGTGTAGACGGCAAGAACGCCAAATAAACGAGCAGCAGCGATCAAGGAGCTAAGAGCATGAAAGCCACACAGGCCCTCCACGAAGCCGGCCAGAGTCTCTGGCTGGACAACATCACCCGCACTCTGCTCGACGAGGGGACGCTGGCTGGCTACATCGCCGACCTCAGCGTCACCGGCCTGACGTCCAACCCGACGATCTTCGAGAAGGCGATCACCGGCGGCGACACCTACGACGACCAGGTCCACGGCTTCCATGGCAGCGATAACAGTGACGAGCAGGTCTTCTTTGAGGTCGCGATCTCCGACCTTCAGCGCGCGGCCGACCTCTTTGCCGACATCCACCACAAGACCGACAACCTTGACGGCTTTGTCTCGCTCGAGGTCTCGCCGGAGCTCGCCTACGACACCGACGCGACCGTCGCTCAGGCCAAGGAGCTCCACGCCAAGGTTGACCGCTCCAACGTCTTCATCAAGATTCCCGGAACCCCCGAAGGGCTGCCGGCAATCAGTGCTGCAATCCACGCCGGCATCCCGGTCAACGTGACGCTGCTGTTCGACAGCGCCCAGGCGCTCGCTGCCGCAGACGCCTATTACACCGGCCTTGAGCGCCGCGTTGCCGACGGGCTTTCGCCGAACATCCAGTCGGTTGCCTCGCTCTTCATGAGCCGCTGGGACGTTGCTGTCGCTGACGAGGTGCCGAGCTCGCTTAAGGACCGTCTAGGCCTTGCGATCGGTGGCCGCGCCTACCGCGACTACCGCGACCTCCTCGCCTCGGAGCGCGTCCAGCGGCTGATGAACGAGGGCGCCCGTCCTCAGCGCCTGCTCTGGGCCAGCACCGGCACCAAGGATCCGGAAGCCTCCGACGTGCTCTACATCGCCGGGCTGGCAGCGCCCTACACCGTCAACACGATGCCCGAGGGGACTCTGCTCGCCTATGGCGATCACGGCCCCACCCCGGTTGTGGTGATGGATCCCGACGGCGGCGACTGCGAAGAAGTGCTCAGCGAGTTTGAAGCAGCCGGAGTTGACCTTGAGGAACTGGCAGCGAAGCTGCAGAGCGACGGCGCAAGCTCGTTCGTCAACTCGTGGACGACGCTGATCGAGGCGATCAAGACGAAGCGCTCCGCGCTGGCCGGAGAGTAGACCGATGGAAATCAAGCAGACGCGCCTCGACGAACTTCCGTCCTGGGCGGCACTCAAAGCCAACGCCGCTGAGCTGGAGGGCCAGAGCCTGGCCGCGATGTTTGCTGCCGACGGCAGCCGCGCCGACGAGATGTCGGTCGACTTTGACGGCTACCACTACGACTACTCCAAGCAGCTCGCCAGCACCGAGACGATCAAGCTGCTGATCGCCTGCGCCCGCGAGGCCGGCATCGAAGAGCGCATCAAGGCGATGTTCTCGGGCGAGGCGATCAACACATCCGAGAACCGCTCGGTGCTTCACCTTGCGCTGCGGGCTCCCCGCGGCGAGGAGATCATCGTTGACGGAGTCAATGTCGTTGAGCAGGTCCACGAGGTCCTTGACCGGATGGGTGACTTCACCGACAAGGTCCGCTCCGGAGATTGGAAGGGCGCGACCGGCAAGCCGATCCGCAACATCGTCAACATCGGCATTGGCGGCTCCCACTTGGGACCCGAGATGGCAACGATTGCGTTGGCCCATTACAGCGACCGCGAGATGAAATTCCGCTTTGTCTCGAACGTTGACGGCAGCGACTTCGCCGAGAAGACGCTCGACCTCGACCCCGAAGAGACGCTCTTCATCATCGTCTCAAAGACCTTCACAACGCTCGAGACGCTCACGAACGCGGGCACCGCGCGCGACTGGATCGTCGATGCACTCGGCGAGGACTCGGTTGAGCATCACTTCGTCGCCGTCTCAACAAATGCCGACGGCGTCGCCAAGTTTGGCATCAACACCGACAACATGTTCGGCTTTTGGGATTGGGTCGGCGGGCGCTACTCGATGGACAGCGCCGTCGGCCTGTCGATCATGTGCGCGATCGGTCGCGACAACTTCGCCGACATGCTGGCCGGCTTTCACGCCGTAGACGAGCATCTGCGGAGCGCCCCGCTGGAACAGAACATGCCTGTCTTGATGGGGCTGGTGGGGGTTTGGAACCGTAATCTGCTGGACCTTCCCACCGTCGCGATCCTTCCTTACGTTGCCGAGATGGCACGCTTCCCGGCCTATCTCCAGCAGCTTGAAATGGAGTCGAACGGCAAGCACGTGATGCTCAACGGCGATCAGGTCGGTTGGGACACGGCCGCCGTCTTCTGGGGCGAGCCCGGCACCAACGGCCAGCACGCCTTCTACCAGATGATCCATCAGGGAACCGAAATTGTCCCGACCGAGTTCATCGGCTTCTGCGAGCCGATCTACCCGCTTGGAGTCCACCACGACCTGCTGATGGCAAACATGTTTGCCCAGGCCGAGGCGCTTGCCTTCGGCCGCGACGCTGAGACGCTCCGCGCTGCCGGAAGCCCCGAGGAACAGATCTCGGCCCGGATCTGCCTCGGTGACCGTCCTTCGACGACGCTGCTAGCCGACGGCTGTCTGACGCCGCGCGCGCTCGGCACGCTGGTCGCCCTCTACGAGCATCGCGCATTCACCGAAGGTGTCCTCTGGGGGATCGACTCGTTCGACCAATGGGGAGTGGAGCTCGGCAAGGTCCTCGCCGGCACCCTCGCCGACCAGCTGATGGACCCTGAGAAGCCCGACCTTCAGCACGACAGCTCAACCAACTCGCTGGCTCGCCGCTACCGCGCGGCACAGAAGCGCCCGGTCTAGCCGGTTACTGCCCGAGCTTGCGGCCGACGCGGTCGGCCGCGGCGTGGTGTCCTGCCTGAGTGCCGCGGAATGCGGCGGCGAAGCTGTCGGACTGCTCGATCCGCTCGGCGGTCGCCTCGTCGAGCTCGGTAGCGATCTCGGCTGCCTGACGGTCGATCATGCCGCCGAGGAACCCGCGCAGGTAGAAGACGGGGGTCACCCAGCGGGGGGCTACGACGCGCCGCGCGCGAGTGCGGATGCCGAGCGCCAACCGTTCGCCTACCGTTTCGACGCTGACGATTCCCTTCAGCGGGCCGGGCATCTCGCTGCGAAGGCCTCCAAGCCGTCCCATCTCGCGCTCGGCGCCGTCAACCATGTCGGTGCCGACAAACCAGAAGTAGGAGACGCCGACATCGACTCCGAGATGCGCGACCTCCGTCCGCAAGACGTTCATGAGCTGCTCGAGCGCGGCCTTGCTTGAGGCGTAGGCGCCGATTCCCATTGCCGGTAGCAGCGCAGAGGCTGAGGCGTTGGCAATGACGTAGCCGCGCCGTTCGATCAGGTGAGGCAGGCAGGCCCAGATGATCCGCCAGTTGCCGATCAGGTTGACGTTGATCGTTGCCTCCAGCACCTCGGGGTCAAGCAGTCGCAGCGACCCGCCGGCTCCAATCCCGGCATTTGAGAAGAGAACGTCAATCCCTCCCGCCTGGGCGACAACCTCGGCGACCGCGGCGTCGACCTGCGCCTGATCGGTGATGTCGCAGACGACCGTGATCGTGTCGGTTCCGCATCGGGCTGCTGCCAAGGCCAACGAGTCCTGATCGAGGTCAAGCAGCGCGATGCGGTGATCGCTCGCGAGCCGCCGGGCGGTCGCAAAGCCAATTCCGCGGGCACCGCCGGTAATCAGCGCGACCGGCTTGTTCACGGAAACTTAAAGCTCGCTGCCCGGGATGCGGTGCTCTTCGAGGTAGACGTCGTTCTGTTGCTTCTCAACGTAGACCCCGACGCCGGCGTAGACCAGCAGTCCCGTGACTAGCGCGGGAAAGAGAACGAAAAAGACACCGATCAAACCGAGGTCAATTGCGAGCGCGTGACTGATTGCGGGCACCATGGAGCCGAGAATAGCGCACCGGCCAGCGGCGGTGGCTTGCCGCTAGGGTGGGCTTGTGAACCGGATTGGCGCTCTGATCTATGACCGCTTCCTGATGGGAGCGCCGCAGCAGGCCGGTCTCGCCGACAAGCGCCGCCAAGCGCTCGCAGCGGCTGAGGGCGAGGTGCTCGAGATCGGAGCCGGGACGGGCCTGAACCTGACGGCCTACCCGCGCGAGGGGATTACTCGGCTGGTCTGCACGGAGCCCAACGAGGCGATGGCCCGCCAACTGCGGGCCCGCAGCGGCGAGGCGCCGATTGAGCCGGAGGTCGTTGAGGCCAGTGCGGAGCGGCTTCCATTCGAGGACGAGAGCTTTGACTGCGTCGCCGGGACACTCGTGCTCTGCGAAGCGGCCAGTCCGGCCGTCGCCGTCGCCGAGATCGCCCGCGTCTTGCGGCCGGGCGGGCGCTACTTGTTCCTCGAACATGTCCGCAGCGATGATCCCGATCTGGCCCGCGCGCAGGACCGCTGGGCGCCCCTCTGGCGCTTCGCTGCCGGCGGCTGCAACTGCAACCGCGACACACTCGAGACGATCCGGCAATCGCCCCTTGAGGTAGATCAGTTCGAACTTGGACGCTTTCCGAAGGCACCGGCGATTGTCAAGCCGCTGCTGATCGGCAGCGCCTCTCGGACGGCCTGAAGGCCGCCCCGCCGACAGCGCGAAGTTTTCCTACCGCATTGGTAGGATTAGGCCATGATCTTCACCACAAAAGCCGAATATGGCGTGCGGCTGCTGGTTGAGCTTGGCCGCCAGTCGAGCGAGTCGCCGGTGTCGCTGAAAGCGATCGCCGAGAGCGAGGGTCTGCCGCTCGCCTACCTCGAGCGGATCGTCGCTCTGCTCAAGCGCGCAGACCTCGTTGAGAGCACTCGTGGAGCACACGGCGGCTACCGCCTTGCCCGCAGCGCCGACACGATCACGATGGACGAGGCGGTCGTCGCGCTCGAAGGTTCGGTTGCGCCGATGGCCTGCTTCGTCGACGACAGCGACGATGGCCGCGTTCTCTGTTCCCACGTCGAGGACGGCGAAACCTGCGCCACGAAGTTCCTTTGGCTCCGCGTTCAGGGAGGCGTCAACGACGCCCTGCGACGCACGACGCTGGCGGAGCTTGTCGACTTTTCCTCAAGGCAGGCCGTACCAGCTGGTGCATCCCCGCTTGGCGCGGCGCTGCCGATTCACACCGCGGCTTAGATCAAACCCACCAACACACGACCGGAGAACATGCCCGAACTAGAGATCATCAACCTTCATGTCAGCGCAGGCGAAAAGGAGATCCTCAAGGGGGTTGACCTGACCGTCGAAAGCGGCGAAGTGCACGCCCTGATGGGCCCTAACGGCTCCGGCAAGAGCACGCTCGCAAACGTGATCATGGGCAACCCGGCGCTTGACGTGACCGAGGGCAAGATCGTCTTCCGCGGCGAAGACATCACCGAGGCTTCGCCGGACGAGCGGTCGAGGCTCGGCCTCTTCATGGCGTTTCAGTACCCCGTCGCAATTCCGGGCGTGACTGTCACCAAGTACCTGAGGATGGTCATCAACGCTCACCGTCAGGCGCGCGGCGAGGAGGAGATTTCGCTGAAGGAGTTCCGCCAGGTGGTCGAAGAGGCAATGGAGATGACCGAGGTCAAGCGCGAGTTTTCGAAGCGCTACCTCAACGACGGCTTCTCAGGCGGCGAGAAGAAGCGCCTCGAGATACTCCAGATGGCGCTCCAACAGCCGAATATCGCAATCCTTGACGAGACCGACTCAGGGCTCGACATCGACGCTCTCAACATCGTCGCCGAAGGCGTCAACAAGGTCAGCGAGCAGAGCGGCATGGGTGTTCTGATCATCACCCACTACCAGCGGATCCTGCACCTTGTTAAGCCCGGACGAGTCTCGATCATTGCCGACGGCAAGATCATCAAGGAGGGTGGACCGGAGCTCGTGGATCAGCTCGAGAACGAGGGCTACGGATGGCTGACCGGCGACGGCGAAGCAGTGGAGCCGGCCTCGGCCTAATGGCGATCGCCACACAGACCGCGCTGGATCTGGATTTCCCAATCCTTGAGCAGGAGGGGCTCGTCTATCTCGACAGCGCCGCCACATCTCAGAAGCCGCGCGTCGTGATCGACGCGCTGGGCGACTTCCTCGCCCACCACAACGCAAACGTCCATCGCGGCGTCTACCCGCTGGCGGTCGACGCCGACCAGCGCTTCAACGCAGCCCGCGCGCAGATCGCGCAGTTTGTCGGAGCCGAGCCGGCCGAGACGATCATCACCAAGAACGCCACCGAAGCGATCAACCTCGTGCGCTACTCGTGGGGCTCGCAGAACGTTGGCGCCGGCGACGCAATCATTTTGACCGAGGCCGAGCACCACTCCAACATCGTTCCCTGGCAGCAGCTCTGTGCGCAGACCGGAGCCGAGCTGCGCTGGCTCGAGGTCGATCACGAGGGAATGGTCAGCCTTGAGCAGCTCGACGGCTTCCTTGCCGACGGCCGCACGAAGATGGTTGCCGTGACGCACGTGTCGAATGTGCTCGGCACGATCAATCCGGTCGCCGAGATCGTCGCCCGCGCCCGCGCCGCCGGCGCAGCGACCCTGATCGACGGCAGCCAAGCAGTTCCTCACATGCCGGTCGACGTTGCAGCGATTGGAGCGGACTTCTACGTCTGGACCGGTCACAAGGCCTACGGACCAACCGGCATCGGCATCCTCCACGGCCGCCGTGAGATGCTCGAAGCGATGCCGCCGTTCCTGACCGGGGGCGACATGATCAAGACCGTTTCGTTCGACGACACGACCTTCAATGAGCTTCCGTTCAAGTTCGAGGCAGGCACACCGCCGATCGCTGAAACCGTCGCGCTCGGTACAGCGGTCGGTTTCATCGCCGAGCTCGGAACGGAACGCGTCAGGGACCATGAGCAGGCGATCACGGCATACGCGCTCGACGCCCTGTGCCGGATTCCCGAGCTCACGATCCAAGGCCCGTCCGAGGCTGAGCAGCGCGGGGGGCTCGTCAGCTTCACGCTCGACTGCGCGCATCCCCACGACGTCGCCGAGATCCTTGGCCGCGATCAGGTCTGCGTCCGCGCCGGTCACCACTGCACCCAGCCGCTCATGAAGAAGCTCGGCGTGGGAGCAACCACGCGGGCGTCTTTTGCCGTCCACACATCGACCGAGGACATCGACGCGCTCGTCGCCGGCCTCGGGCGCGTAATCGAAATCTTTGGGGACTGACGATGGACGACGCCCTCTACCGCGAAGAGATCCTTGAGCACTACAAGCGCCCGCACAACTTCGGGCCGATGGAGGCTCCGGACCGCGAATCGTTCGACACCAACCCGCTCTGCGGCGACGAGCTTCGCGTGATGCTGAAGGTGGATGACAACGACGTTGTCGAAGAGGTCCGCTTCGAGGGCCACGGCTGCGCGATCAGCCAGGCATCGGCATCGATGATCTCCGACGAGATCAAGGGGATGAAGCTCGACGACCTCGCCCGGCTAGACCGCAGCGCGATCCTCGATCTGCTCGGGATTGACATCTCGGCGACGAGGATGAAGTGCGCGCTGCTCTCGCTGAAGGTCCTAAAGAGCGCCGCGATCGGTTCACTCGCCGACTGGGAACCCGAGACTGCCGCCGCCTCGCGTCCCGAAGGAGGGGCCGCGCTGTGAGCCCGCTTCTTGACGTCTGCCCAGTCGACGAACTCCAGCCCGGCTCCTGCCGGATCATTGACTGGGAGGGGGATCCGATCGGCGTCTTCAACTGCGACGGGGAGATCCTCGCGATGGAGGACCGCTGCTCGCACGACGGCGCACCGCTGGCCGAAGGCGTTCTCGACCCCGAGAGATGCACGATCGAATGCCCACGCCACGGCGCCATCTTTGACCTTCGCACCGGCATTCCGGCGACGCTTCCCGCGTACGTACCTGTAGAGACTTTTCCAGTTGTCATTGAAGACGGACTAATCAAGATCGAGGTTGACTGAACATGGCCACTCCAGACCAGACCCGCGTACCGCTCACCAGCGAAGAGGAGGGACTTAAGGACCTCAACGCCGACTACACCGAGCGCTACGGCTTCCACGACGCCGAGAACTACCTTTTCAAGGCCCCGAAGGGACTGACGCGCGAGCTCGTCGAGAAGATCTCCGAGTTCAAGGACGAGCCGCAGTGGATGCGCGAGTTCCTCCTCAAGTCGCTCGACCACTTCCTCGCCCGCGACATGCCCACTTGGGGTTCCCCGATGCTGTCGGAGGTCGATTTCGACAATATCCACTACTTCGTGCGCGCTTCCGAGAAGCCGGAACGCTCTTGGGACGACGTCCCCGACGATGTCAAGAAGACCTTCGACCGGCTCGGCATCCCCGAGGCCGAGCGCAGTTTTCTGGCTGGCGTCGGCGCGCAGTACGAGTCGGAGGTCGTCTACCACCAGGTCAACAAGGACCTCGAGGATCAGGGCGTCATCTTCCTCGACATGGACTCTGCGCTCCGCGACCACGAGGAGCTCGTGCGCGAGTATTTCGCGACGATCATCCCCGCGAACGACAACAAGCTCGCTTCGCTCAATAGCGCGGTCTGGTCGGGCGGCTCGTTCGTCTACGTGCCGCCTGGCGTTCAGGTTGAGATGCCGCTGCAGGCCTACTTCCGGATCAACACCGAGAACATGGGTCAGTTCGAGCGGACGATCATCATCGCCGACGAGGGCTCCTACGTTCACTACGTCGAAGGCTGCACCGCTCCGACCTACTCGAGCGATTCGCTGCACTCTGCAGTCGTTGAGTTGATCGCCAAGCCGGGCGCTCGAATCCGTTACACGACCGTCCAGAACTGGTCGCAGAACGTTTTCAACCTCGTAACCAAGCGTGCGGTCGCCGAGAAGGACGCAACCGTCGAATGGGTCGATTGCAACCTTGGTTCGAAGCTGACGATGAAGTACCCCTCGGTCTATCTGATGGGCGAGCGGGCCCACGGTGAGATCCTCTCGATCGCTTTCGCCGGCAAGGGGCAGCATCAGGACGCTGGCGGCAAGATCGTCCACGTTGCGCCGAACACGACCTCGAACATCTTCGCCAAGTCGATCTCGAAGGACGGCGGCCGCTCCAGCTACCGCGGTCTGCTCGAGGTAGCCAAGGGGGCGGGCGGTTCAAAGTCGAAGGTGGTCTGCGACGCGCTGCTGCTCGACGAGGACAGCCGCTCCGACACCTACCCGACGATCCGCATCGGTGAG